>CALXIU010000157.1 GCA_944388415.1 uncultured Ruthenibacterium sp.
CCGGCCTTCGGACGCTTCGCGCCATACTTGGAACGGGCCTGCATACGCTTCGCAACGCCCTGCGCGTCCAGCGTACCACGGATAATGTGGTAACGAACGCCAGGCAGGTCCTTAACACGGCCGCCGCGGATCATCACGACGCTGTGCTCCTGAAGGTTGTGACCGACGCCGGGGATATAAGCGGTGACCTCCTGCCCGTTGGACAGACGGACTCTCGCGATCTTTCTCAGAGCGGAGTTCGGCTTCTTCGGGGTAGCAGTCTTCACAGCGGTGCAGACGCCGCGCTTCTGGGGGGAATCCTGATCAATCGCAACGCGCTTCTTGGAGTTCCAGCCCTTGAGCAGTGCGGGAGCCTTTGCCTTCTTCTCGACGACTTCACGGCCAGTATGGACTAACTGGTTGAATGTTGGCATACGACACCTCCTCACATAGAGTAGTAAAATGTATGTGATGCGCTTTCGCGCGAATCACCGTTCTGACGCAGTACAACACACTGCCCCACATAGGGACAGTGTGTGCACCACGATTACCAATTATACTGTCAGATGGCCTCGTTTGTCAAGTCTTTCTCGACAGGTTCTATTTCTACGTCACTATAGCACTTCATTCCGGTTCCGGCTGGTACAAGTTTACCAATAATGACATTCTCCTTGAGGCCAAGGAGCGGGTCAACCTTGCCCTTGATGGCCGCATCGGTCAGGACGCGGGTCGTCTCCTGGAAGGAGGCGGCGGACAGGAACGAGTCGGTCGCGAGAGACGCCTTCGTGATGCCGAGCAGGACGGGCGTGAAGGTCGCTTCCTTGAGATCGACCTCGCCGTTCGCGATGCGATCGCGGATGATCTGATTCTCCGCCTCGAGCTCGCTCTTCTCCACAAGGCTGCTCGGGAGCAGCGGCGTGTCGCCGCCCTCGTCGACGCGAACCTTCTTCATCATCTGGCGGACGATGACCTCGATGTGCTTGTCGTTGATATCAACGCCCTGCATCCGGTAAACCTTCTGGACCTCCTGAATCAGGTAGTCCTGAACGGCCTGCGTGCCGCTGATGGCGAGCACGTCATGCGGATTGACGGAGCCCTCGGTGATTCTCGCGCCGGCCTCGATCTCGTCGCCCTCGGCGACAATGAGGCGGGAGCCGAAGGGAATCAGATAAGAGCGGCTGTCCCCCGTCTCCGGATCGGTGACGACGACGTGGCGGTTCTTCTTGATCTCCTCGAAGGTGACTCTGCCGGGGATCTCGCTGATGATGGCGAGATGCTTCGGACGTCTGCCCTCAAACAGCTCCTCGACGCGCGGCAGACCCTGCGTGATATCCTCCGCGCTGGCGACGCCGCCGGTGTGGAAGGTTCTCATGGTCAGCTGCGTGCCGGGCTCGCCGATGGACTGGGCGGCGATGATGCCGACCGCCTCGCCGACGGTGACAGGATGGCCGTTCGCAAGGTTCGCGCCGTAGCACTTCTTGCAGACGCCGTGGCGGGCGCGGCAGTTGAGGATCGAGCGAATCTTGATGCGCTTGACGCCGCGGCCGACAATCAGGTCGGCGGCTGCGTCGTCCATCATCTGATCCTTGGAGACGAGCACCTCGCCGGTCGCCTCATCCACGAAGTCCTCCACGAGGTAGCGGCCGATCAGGCGCTCATGCAGCGTCTCGATAGCCTCCTTGCCCTCGCAGATATCGAAAATCTCGAGACCGTCGGTCGCGCCGCAGTCGTCCTCGCGGATGATGACGTCCTGCGAGACGTCGACCAGACGGCGGGTCAGGTAACCGGAGTCCGCGGTACGAAGGGCGGTATCGGCCAGACCCTTTCTGGCGCCGCGGGACGAAATGAAGTATTCCAGAATGTTCAGGCCCTCGCGGTAGTTGGCGCGAATCGGAATTTCGATAACCGTACCGGAGGTGTTTGCAATCAGGCCGCGCATACCGGCGAGCTGTCTGATCTGGCTCATCGAACCACGGGCGCCGGAATCGGCCATCATGAAGATCGGATTGTACCGGTCGAGACCTCTCTGCAGAGCGTCGGTGACGTCGTTCGTCGTCTTCTCCCACGTCTTCAGAACGGCGTCCTTTCTCTCGCTCTCGGAGAGCAGGCCGTTCTTGAACAGGTCGGTAATCTGGTCGATTCTCTTCTCGGCCTTCGCGATGAGCTCCTTCTTCTCCTGCGGGATCGTCGCGTCGCAGACGGCGACGGTGATGGCGCTCTTCGTCGAATACTTATAGCCCTGTGCCTTGATGGCGTCGAGAATGTCGGCCGTCTGGGCGGTGCCGTGAATCTTGATGCACTTATCAATGATCTTGCCGAGCTGCTTCTTGCCGACGAGGAAGTCGATCTCGAGCTTGAAGCGGTTCTCGGGGACGGAGCGGTCGACAAAGCCGAGATCCTGCGGGATCGGGCGGTTGAAAATCATGCGGCCGACCGTCGTGTCGATAAGGCCGCAGATCTTCTGGCCGTCGACCACGGCCTCGCGGCGCACCTTGATCTTCGCGTGCAGGCCGATGATCTTCGCGTCGTACGCCATGATGGCCTCGTCGAAATCGCGGAAGACCTTGCCTTCGCCGGGCTCGCCGTCCTTGTCAAGGGTGAGGTAGTACGAGCCGAGCACCATGTCCTGCGTCGGAACCGTGACCGGGCGTCCGTCGGAGGGCTTGAGCAGGTTGCCCGCGGCCAGCATCAGGAAGCGGGCCTCGGCCTGCGCCTCAGCGGACAGCGGCACATGGACGGCCATCTGGTCGCCGTCGAAGTCGGCGTTGTACGCCGTACAGGCCAGCGGATGGAGCTTGAGCGCGCGTCCCTCGACGAGGACGGGCTCAAACGCCTGAATGCCGAGGCGGTGCAGCGTCGGCGCGCGGTTCAGGAGCACCGGGTGGTTCTTGATGACGATTTCGAGCGCGTCCCAGACCTCGGGCTTCGTGCGCTCGACGGCCTTTCTCGCGGCCTTGATGTTGCCCGCGAGACCCGTCTCGACCAGACGCTTCATCACGAAGGGCTTGAAGAGCTCGAGAGCCATCTCCTTCGGGAGGCCGCACTGGTACATCTGCAGCTCAGGGCCGACGACGATAACGGAACGGCCGGAGTAGTCGACGCGCTTGCCGAGCAGGTTCTGACGGAAGCGGCCCTGCTTGCCCTTGAGCATATCGGACAGGGACTTGAGCGGGCGGTTGTTCGGACCCGTGACGGGACGGCCGCGGCGGCCGTTGTCGATCAGGGCGTCGACAGCCTCCTGCAGCATTCTCGTCTCGTTGCGCACGATGATATCCGGCGCGCCGAGCTCGAGCAGCCTCTTGAGGCGGTTGTTTCTGTTGATCACGCGGCGGTACAGATCGTTGAGGTCGGAGGTCGCGAAGCGGCCGCCGTCGAGCTGCACCATCGGGCGGATATCCGGCGGAATCACCGGCACGACGTCAAGAATCATCCACTCGGGGCGGTTGCCCGAGAGCCGGAAGGACTCGACGACCTCGAGACGCTTGAGAATGCGCACGCGCTTCTGGCCGGAGGAGTTGCGCAGCTCCGTCTTGAGATCCTCGGAGAGCTGCTCGAGGTCAATCTCCTCAAGGAGCTTCTTGATGGCCTCGGCGCCCATCGCGGCGTCGAAATCATCCTCATATTTCTCGCGCAGATCGCGGTACTCCTTCTCCGTGAGAATCTGCTTCTTGGAGAGCTCACGGACGGTGCCCGGATCGGTCACGATGTACATCGCAAAATAGAGAACCTTCTCCAGCATTCTCGGGGAGACGTCGAGCATCAGGCCGATGCGGGACGGAATGCCCTTGAAATACCAGATGTGGGACACGGGAGCGGCCAGCTCAATGTGGCCCATGCGCTCGCGGCGAACCTTCGCGCGGGTGACCTCGACACCGCAGCGGTCGCAGATCTTGCCCTTGTAGCGGATGCGCTTGTACTTGCCGCAGTGGCACTCCCAGTCCTTCTGAGGCCCGAAGATTCTCTCGCAGAACAGGCCGTCACGCTCCGGCTTCAGGGTGCGGTAATTGATGGTCTCCGGCTTCTTGACCTCGCCGTGCGACCACTCGCGAATTTTATCCGGGGAAGCCAGCCCGATCTTGATCGATTCAAAAACGTTAAATTCCATCCTTGTTCCTCCCTCTTAAAATTCGTCGCCTTCGTCGCCCAAATCAAAGGGATCCTCGTCGTCGAGCTCGCCCTCGCCGAACATATCGTCATTGTCTCTCGTGTAGTCGTCGTCCTCGGGCTCATCGACGGAGTAGCCGTCCATGTCGTCCGCAACGTTCTGTTCGGGGAAGAGATCGTCGGAGGGAGTGAAGCCGATGTCGTCATCGTCGTCAAAGTTCTGCTTGAGGTCGATTTCCTCGTTGTTCTTGTCAAGCACCTTGACGTCGAGGCCGAGGGACTGCAGCTCCTTGATCAGAACCTTGAAGGACTCCGGCACGCCGGGCTTCGGAATGTTCTGACCCTTCACAATGGCCTCGTAGGTCTTCACACGGCCCACGACGTCGTCGGACTTCACCGTCAGGATCTCCTGCAGGGTGTAAGCCGCGCCGTACGCCTCGAGGGCCCAGACCTCCATCTCGCCGAAGCGCTGGCCGCCGAACTGGGCCTTGCCGCCGAGAGGCTGCTGCGTGACGAGACTGTACGGGCCGGTCGAACGGGCGTGGATCTTATCGTCGACCAGGTGATGGAGCTTGAGGTAATACATATAACCAACCGTAACCGGATTGTCGAAGTACTCGCCGGTGCGGCCGTCCTTGAGCATGATCTTGCCGTCCTCGGACATTCCCGCCATGCGGAAGCACTCGCGGATGTCCTCCTCGTGCGCGCCGTCGAAGACAGGGGTCATGACCTTCCAGCCGAGCGCCTTCGCGGCCATGCCGAGGTGCACCTCGAGAACCTGTCCGATATTCATACGGGACGGAACGCCCAGAGGATTGAGGACGATGTCGAGCGGCGTGCCGTCGGGCAGGAAGGGCATATCCTCGACGGGCAGAATGCGGGACACAACGCCCTTGTTGCCGTGGCGGCCGGCCATCTTGTCGCCGACGGAGATCTTTCTCTTCTGGGCGATGTAGCAGCGGACCACCTTGTTGACGCCGGGGCTCAGCTCGTTGTTGCTGTTCTCGCGGGTAAAGACCTTCACGTCCACCACGATGCCGTACTCGCCGTGCGGGACGCGCAGGGAGGTATCGCGCACCTCGCGGGCCTTCTCGCCGAAGATGGCGCGCAGGAGGCGCTCCTCCGCGGTGAGCTCGGTCTCGCCCTTCGGGGTAACCTTGCCGACGAGAATATCGCCGGCGCGCACCTCGGCGCCGACGCGGATGATGCCTTCCTCGTCGAGGTCGCGGAGCAGGTCCTCGTTGACGTTCGGGATGTCGCGCGTGATCTCCTCCGGCCCGAGCTTCGTGTCTCTGGCCTCGAGCTCGTACTCCTCAATGTGAATGGAGGTGTACACGTCGTCGCGCACGATCTTCTCGCTGATCAGAACGGCGTCCTCGTAGTTGTAGCCCTCCCACGTCATGAAGCCGATGAGAGCGTTCTTGCCGAGGCTGATTTCGCCGTCCTTTGTGGCGGGGCCGTCGGCGATAACGTCGCCCGCCTGAATCTTCTGGTTGACGTCCAC
>CALXIU010000158.1 GCA_944388415.1 uncultured Ruthenibacterium sp.
GGCTGCGGCCCAAAAGGTTGCCCGCGCCGCGGATCTCAAGGTCGCGCATCGCGATGCGAAAGCCCGACCCGAAGCTCGTGAACTCGCGGATGGCTGCGAGGCGCTTTGCCGCCACCTCGTTCAGCACCTTGTCGCGCCGGAACGTGAAATACGCGTACGCCTTGCGGCTCGACCGGCCCACGCGCCCGCGCAGCTGGTACAGCTGCGACAGGCCCATGTGGTCCGCGTCCTCGATGATGAGCGTGTTGCAGTTGCGCACGTCCACGCCCGTCTCGATCAGCGTCGTGCACACGAGGATGTCTACCTCGCCGTTGAGCAGGCGTTCCCACACGCGCGAGAGCGCCGCCTCGTCCATCTTGCCGTGCGCCGTCTCGACGCGCGCGCCCGGGCACAGCTGCGCCAGCCGCGCCGCCGTCCTGTCCAGCGTGTCGATGCGGTTGTGCAGGTAGTACGCCTGCCCGCCGCGCCCCAGCTCGCGCCGCAGCGCGTCCGCGATCACCACTTCGTCGTATTCGAGCACGTACGTCTCCACCGGACGCCGCTCCACCGGCGGCTCCTCGATCGTGCTCATGTCGCGCAGCCCCGACATCGCCATATTCAGCGTGCGCGGGATGGGCGTCGCCGACAGCGTCAGCATATCCACGCCGACGCACAGCTCCTTCAGCTTTTCCTTGTGCGTCACGCCGAAGCGCTGCTCCTCGTCCACGATCACAAGGCCGAGATCGTGGAACTTCACGTCCTTTTGCAGGAGGCGGTGCGTGCCCACGACGATGTCCGCCACGCCCTGCGCGAGGTCCGCCAGCGACTGCTTCTGCTGCTTCGCCGTGCGGAAGCGCGACAGCAGCTCCACCCGCACCGGGAACGCCTCCATCCGCGAGAGGATCGTGTTGTAGTGCTGCCACGCGAGGATGGTCGTCGGCACTAAGATCGCCACCTGCTTGCCGCCCATCACGCACTTGAACGCCGCGCGCAGCGCCACCTCCGTCTTGCCCACGCCCACGTCGCCGCAGAGTAAGCGGTCCATCGGGTGCGTGCTCTCCATGTCCTTCTTGATCTCCGCCGTGCTCGTCAACTGGTCGGGCGTCTCGTCGTACGCGAAGCGCGCCTCGAAATCGCGCTGCCACTCCGTGTCCTCCGGGAACGCGAAGCCCTTGGCCTGCTCGCGCTTCGCGTACAGCTCGATCAGTTCCTTCGCCATCTCCTCGGTGGCCTTTTTCACGCGGGCCTTCGTCTTGTTCCACGTCTCGCCGCCCAGCTTCGACAGCTTCACCCGCTCGCCGTCGCCCGGCGCGGTGTAGCGGCTCACGACGTCCAGATGCGTCACCGGCACGTACAGCGTCGCGCCCTTGTCGTACGCGATCGTGATGTAGTCCTTCACGACGCCCTGGATCTCCAGCCGCCGGATGCCCTTGTACAGGCCGATGCCGTGGTTCTGATGCACCACGTAATCGCCCGGCGTGATGTCAGAGAGCGACGACAGACCCTTGTTCTTCCGCACCGCGCGCTTCTTGCCGCCGTCCGCCTGCCGGCGGCTCGTGATGAGCGCCAGGCGCGCGAACGGATACTCCACGCCGCCCGACAGGTGCCCCTCCACGACGGCCACCGCGCCGCCCGGCAGCTCGGCCGGCGGCGTGCGCATCGCCGTGGCCGCGATGCCCTCCGTCTCGAGGTCGCGCGCCAGCGCCGCCGCCGCGCGCTGCGTCCCCACATAGACCGCCGCCGCGTACTGCTGCGCCACCAGCGGGCGCAGGTCGTCCGCCAGCGCCTCCGCCGACCCGCTCCACGCGGGCAGCGCGTGCGCCGTGGCGCTCACCGTCTCCGCGAGGCGCAGGCCGTCCATCGACCGCGCGAAGTTCTCGCACGCGATGCCGCGCGCATTCTGCGCCGCCGTGAACACGTCGTCAAGATCCGCGTAGAACGCGCACAGGCTCCCCGCCAGCTCGCCCTCCTCAAGAAGGCGCTCCACCTCGCCGCCAAAGCGGTACTCCTGCGCCTTCGCCGCGTCGCGGATGGCGCTCGGCTCGTTCAACAGCACGATCGGCTGCTCCAGATACTCCATCGCCGTCGCGAACTTCGCGTAGCGCACGGAGATGTATTTGTCCATCGCCTCGGGCATCACGCCCGCGTCCAGCCCCGCGAGGTCGCGCCCGGCTGCCTGCTGGAACTGCTCGCGCGTTTTGCCCGAGAGCTTCGCGCCCGCCTTGCGGATCGCGTCCGCCGCCGCGGCCGTGTCGCCGAACAGCACCTCGCGCGCCGGCGACAGGTGGATCTTGCGCACCGGCGCGTCGCGCCGCTGGCTCACGAGGTCGAACGTGAACATCGACTCGACCGTGTCGCCCCAGAACTCGAGGCGGCACGGCTTTTCCATGTCGGGCGCATACAGGTCGACGATGCCGCCGCGCACCGCGAACTGGCCCGGACCCTCCACCTGGAAGCGGCGCAGATAGCCCGCGTCCGCGAGGCGCTGCGTCAGATCGCTCTGCGCGATGTCCGCGCCCATCTTCAGCGTCAGCGTGTTGCCGCAAAACTCCGCGCGCGGCGCGGTGCGCTGCATCGCGGCCTCCACGCCCGCGCAGATGATGCGCGTGCGCCCGCCCACGGCGTTGCCCAGCACCGCCAGACGGCGGTATTCGTATTCGCGGTTCTGCCCCTCGATGCCGCGCAGCACGAAGTCGCGCGCGGGCAGTACCTCGGCGCGCTGGCCGAAGGCGCACAGGTCGGCCGCGAAGCGCGTCGCCTCCGCCTCGCCCGCGCACACGACGAACGCCGGGCGCCCAAGCTCCTCGCACAGCGCCGCCAGCATGTGGGCGCGCGCCGCCGCGGGCAGGCCGAAAAGGGCCGTCACGGCGGGGAAGCCCCCCGCCATGGCAGCCTTGATCTTTTGATATTCCGTCGTTTTTCTCAGATTCTGCGTCAGCATTTTCTCACAGCACCACCATGTAGACGAACCCGATCGCCGCCAGCAGCAGCCCGATGTCCGCCAGAAGCGTCAGCGCGAACGGAAGCTCGCGGTACATCCGCCCCTCCGCCTCGCCCGTCAGGCGCATGTGGCGCACGCTCGCGTGCGTCGCCACCGCCGCCGCGATGCACACCAGCACCGGCGACACCAGCGCGAACGGCAGCAGCCACAAGAGCGACTCCATCCGGTCGGCCGCGGGCACGAGCAGCGACTCCGCCTGCAGCGGCACGACCGCCAGCAGCACGAACACCGGCAGCGCCAGCGCCGCGCGCAGCGCGCGCGAAAAATATTTCCGCACGTATTTTTCCCCGCGGCACAGCGCGAGGCCCTTCAGCCAGTACCACGCCGCCGCCGTTCCCGCCAGCGCGCCCGGGCAGACGGCAAGCCCGAACAGCACCGGCGCGAACAGCGCCGACGCCAGCGCCAGCGCGTACACGGCCGTGCACGCCGCCGCGCGCCGCAGCGCGGTGCGGCGCAGCGCCGTCAGATCCAGTTTCTCATCCATTGTATTTGTCCTGCGCGGCGAGAAATTCGCCGTCCATGATCATTTCGGCCGCGCCGCGCACGTCGTCATGGCGCGCGGTGATGGCCTTTCTCTCCGCGTCCGTGGGCTTCGACAGCACCCAGTCCGCGAGGTCGTACTCCGGGCGCGGGCGCTCGCCCACGCCGATCTTGATGCGCGGAAAATCCTGCCCGATGGCCGCGATGATCGATTTGATCCCGTTGTGGCCGCCCGCCGAGCCGGTCTTGCGCAGCCGCAGCCGCCCGGGCGCCAGCGAGATGTCGTCGAACAGCACGATCACGTGCTCCGGCGGCACCTTGTAAAACGCGCACGCCTTGCCGATGGCCTGCCCGGACAGGTTCATGAACGTCTGCGGCTTCATCAAAAGCACCTTGTGGCCGCGCACGGTCACCGTGTCCGTCAGCGCGTCAAATTTCGCCTTCGTCACGCGCGCGCCCCACGCGTCCGCCAGATGGTCCAGCGCCTCGAAGCCCGTGTTGTGGCGCGTGCGCTTGTATTTCGCGCCGGGGTTGCCGAGGCCCGCGACGATGTAGTCGATGGTCGGTTTTGCAAACAGCATGAGGATGTGCTCAATTCTCCTTTTTCTTCTGCTTTTCGTAGTACGGCGCCAGCTTCTTTTCGGCCCAGCCGTCCTTGTTCGTCTGGCGCTCGCGCGCGATGGCCAGCGCGCCCGCGGGCACGTCGCCCGTGATCGTGCTGCCCGCCGCGGTGTACGCGCCGTCGCCCACCGCCACCGGGGCGATCAAATTCGTGTTGCAGCCGATGAACACATAGTCGCCCACGGTGCAGCGGTTTTTCGACACGCCGTCGTAATTGCTCGTCACCGTGCCGCAGCCGAAGTTGCAGCCCTTGCCGACGTCCGAGTCGCCCACATACGTCAGGTGCGACAGCTGCGTGTTCTTGCCGATCGTCGAGTTCTTCGTCTCCACGAACGCGCCGAGGTGCACGCCGGAATCCGCCACCGTGTTCGGGCGCAGATGCGCGAACGGTCCGACGCGCACGCCGGAGGCGAGGCGGCAGTCGTATCCCTGGCTCTGGTTGAACTCGACGTTCTCGCCGAGCACGGCGTTCTCGAGCACGCTGTTCGGCCCCACGACGCAGCCCGCGCCGATGACCGTCGCCCCGCGCAGCATCGTGCCGGGCAGGATCGTCGCGCCCGGCGCGATCTCGACGGAATCGTCGATCACGACGCCGTCGAAGGACACGAAGCACACCCCCGCGTCCAGATGCTTTTCCAGGCACGCGCGGTTGCGGCGCGCCTCGGCTTCAAACGCCTGTCTTGCGTTGTTCATCAAAAATCCTCTCCCCTCATGGAGCGTTCCCCCGCGCCTTTCCCGCGCGCGGGGACTACTACCGGATAATACCATTGTACGCCAAAAAACAAAGTTTGCAAGGGAAATGCGTCGGTCGGAACAAAAAAACAGGCCAAAAACGGGCGGAAATCGAAAAAAGTTGTGGAAATCACAGCGGCCGTTTGTTATAATATTATGTGCGAAACGACAAATGCGCTTCGCGCGCACGGAATGTGCAGAAAATATTGGAGGTAGAGAAACTTGAGCAAAAAGAAATACCTGTATCTCTTCAGCGAAGGCAACAGAGACATGCGCGAGATCCTCGGCGGCAAGGGCGCTAACCTTGCCGAGATGACGAACGCCGGCATGCCCGTGCCTCAGGGCTTCACGATTTCCACCGAAGCCTGCACGCAGTACTACAAGGACGGCCGCAAGATCAACGATGAGATCATGGCGGACATCTACGAGTACATCGGCAAAATGGAGGACATCACCGGCAAGAAGTTCGGCGACGTCTCCAATCCTCTGCTCGTTTCCGTCCGTTCCGGCGCGCGCGCTTCCATGCCCGGCATGATGGACACCATCCTGAACCTCGGCCTGAACGACGAGGTCGTCGTCGGCCTCGCGAACAAGACCGGCAACGAGCGCTTTGCGTACGACTCCTACCGCCGCTTCGTCCAGATGTTCTCCGACGTCGTCATGGAGATGTCCAAGTCCGACTTCGAGAAGATCATCGACGAGATGAAGGAAGCCAAGGGCGTCAAGCAGGACACCGAGCTGGACGCCGAGGACATGAAGGCCCTCGTCGCGAAGTTCAAGAGCCTGTATCTTGAGAAGATGGGCAGCGAGTTCCCCACGGACCCGAAGGTCCAGCTGATCGAGGCCGTCAAGGCCGTGTTCCGCTCCTGGGACAACCCCCGCGCCAACGTCTACCGCCGCATGAACGAGATCCCCTATGACTGGGGCACCGCCGTCAACGTGCAGGCCATGGTCTTCGGCAACTCGGGCGACAACTCCGGCACGGGCGTCGCGTTCACCCGCAACCCCGCCACGGGCGAGAAGGCCCTGTTCGGCGAGTACCTCATCAACGCCCAGGGCGAGGACGTCGTCGCGGGCATCCGCACGCCGAGCCCCATCAGCCACCTGAAGGATCAGATGCCCGAGGTGTACGACC
>CALXIU010000159.1 GCA_944388415.1 uncultured Ruthenibacterium sp.
TACCAGTTCCCGGAGAAGCTGATCCCGCTGATGATCAACAACGTCAAGCACCACAAGCAGCTGCCCGTGTACGGCGACGGCATGAACGTGCGCGACTGGCTGTATGTGGAGGACCACTGCAAGGCCATCGACATGGTGGCCGCGGGCGGCCGCGACGGCGAGGTGTACAACGTCGGCGGCCACAACGAGCGGCCGAACATCTTCATCGTGAAGACGATCATCGCGCAGCTGCACGACCGCCTGAACGACGCGGAGATCGGCGAGAACCTCATCAAATACGTCGCCGACCGCCTCGGCCACGACCGCCGCTACGGCATCGACCCGACGAAGATCAAAGACGAGCTGGGCTGGTATCCCGAGACGCCGTTCGAGGTGGGCATCGTCAAGACGATCGACTGGTACCTCGCGAACGAGGAGTGGATGGCGAACGTCACGAGCGGCAACTATCAGAAATACTACGAAGAGATGTACAAAAACAAATAAGACGCGCAGCGGGCGGACTCCCTTCAAGGGGAGTCCGCCCGCTGTAGTTTGGATGTGTGCGTCTTGCCTCCCCTCAAAGGGGAGGCGAAACATTGTCCCGCTCTGCGAACTTTTTCGACAGGGCCGCTTTTCACAGCAGTTCGAACCGGTTTTTCTCGAAGCGCAGCACGCCCTCCTTCGCCAGCTTGCCGAGCTCGACGGTCATCGCGCTGCGGTCGACGGCGAGGTAGTCCGCCAGCTGCTGACGCGTGAACGGGATGGTGAACGCGTCCGAGCGCGCCGCCTCCGCCTGCGCGGAGAGGTACGTCAGCAGCTTCTCGCGCGTCGTGCGCTGCGCCAGCACGTCCGCCTTCTGCGACAGCGCGCGGTTTTTCTGCGCCAGCAGCATGACCAGATTGCGCACGAGGCGCTGATGGAACCGGCACGCCGCCGCGCAGCCGGTCAGCGCGCGGTCGACGTTCAGAAGCAGCACAGCCGTCTCCTCCGCCGCCGTGACGTCCACCGCGAGCGGCACGCCCAGCGCGGCGTACACCTCGGCGAACGTCCCGCCCGGGCCGACGCGCGCGAGCAGAGACGTGTTCCCCCAGTGATCCTCGCGCGTGAGGTCGACGCCGCCGCACAGCACGACGCCGAGGTCGCGCGTGACGTCGCCGGCCCGCAAAAAACACTGTCCCTTGGGGATGCTTCTCTCCCGCGCGCCGAGGCAGGCGAGCAGCGCGGCGCGGTCGCCCTCGCCGATGCCCTCAAACAGCGCTGAGCGCGCGAGCACGCTCCAATTCATGGAATCTCCTCCCTTGTTGGATTTCCAACAGAAGTTCTTCTCTGATTATAGTATACTCCACTCAGAAACTCAAGCCGAAGGAGCGAATGAAAATGATCCGAAAGATCGTGGAGATCAACGAAGAAGCGTGCAACGGCTGCGGCCTGTGCGCCGCGGCGTGCCATGAGGGCGCGATCGCGATGGTGGACGGCAAGGCGAAGCTGCTGCGCGACGACTACTGCGACGGGCTGGGCGACTGCCTGCCCGCGTGTCCGGCGGGCGCGATCCGCATTGTGGAGCGCGAGGCGGCGGCGTACGACGAGGCGGCCGTGAAGGCGCGTCAGGCAAAGGCGCAGCCGCAGCCGTGCGCGTGCCCGGGGACGGCGGCGCGGAGGCTCACGCCGTGCGACCTGTCCGCCGGGGACGGGGCGCCGTCGCGGCTGACGAACTGGCCGGTGCAGCTGCGGCTCGCGTCCGTGGACGCGCCTGTTTTCGACGGCGCGGACGTGCTGGTGGCGGCGGACTGCGCGGCGTACGCATACGGCGCGTTCCACGAGCGCTTTCTGCGCGGGCGCGTGGCGCTGATCGGCTGCCCGAAGCTCGACCCCGCGGACTACGCGGAGAAGCTGACGGAGATCCTGCGCCGCCACGACGTGCGCAGCATCACGGTGGCGCGCATGGAGGTGCCCTGCTGCGGCGGCATCGAGCGCGCGGCGCGCGCCGCAGCAGCCGCGTGCGGCAAGAGCGTGCCGGTGAAGGTCGTCATGCTGTCGACGGACGGGCGCATCCTGTAAAAAAACATCCCGCCGCCCCGCTCTGTCAGCGGGCGGCGGGATACGCGTTTTTACATTCCGATGCGGGCACGGACGTAGGCGGACACTTCAGACGTATCAATGCCGGCGGCCAAAGCGACCTCATCTTCGATCAGGCGCTCGGCGGTCTTCAGCACGCGTTCATCATTCGACGTGAGATGCCGGCGCTTCGCCGCGAGCTCCTGCTTTTTCTGATGGAGCGCGGACACGGCCAGCACGAGTTCGCCGCTGAACCCTCCGGCGAGCGTCCGGCGGAAATTCTCCTCCCGGACACGCTTGTTCTCCTCCCAGACAGGGCTCTGATGCGACACGCAGCCAAGCAGCGCGTCGACCTCGTCCTTCGTCATCACACGGCGTATTTTGGCACACAGCTGCTCGTTGTCGACCGGGACGAACACGGACTGGCTGACGCTGCGCGCCGGATGAAGCTCGAAATACGTCTTTTCGGGCATGGACTCGTTCAGCTGCATACGGCGCGTGCCGGTGACGCGGCACACGCCCATCGCGCCATAAGAGACGAAAGAGCCCTCCTCGATCTGCGAAATATTCACCTTACACCTGTTCCTTTCTGAAAATTCCCGCATACGGGCCACTCCCGTGCAGCCAGAATTCCCCAAATATATTTTATCAAATGGGGAATGTTCATTGCAAAGGCTTTCCTTCACAAAGATTTTCGACCGCGCGCGCAGTTTCATGCGCGAAACGCGCAAAAACGCCCCGCCGTTCGGTGTGAACGGCGGGGCGTGTGCGTCTTGTCACAGGACTTTCGCGAGGAAACTCTTCAAGCGCTCGTTGCGCGGTTCGGCGAAGAAGGCCTTCGGCTCGTTCTCCTCCTTGATGACGCCTTCATCGATGAAGACGACGCGGCTGGCGACCTCGCGGGCAAAGCCCATCTCGTGCGTGACGATGACCATCGTCATGCCGGTTTCCGCCAGCTTGCGGATGACGTCGAGCACCTCGTGGACCATCTCGGGATCGAGGGCGCTGGTGGGCTCGTCGAAGAGCATCACGTCGGGCTGCATTGCGAGCGCGCGCGCGATGGCAACGCGCTGCTGCTGACCGCCGGACAGCTGGATGGGATACGCGCTGCCGCGGTCGCCGAGGCCGACGCGCTCGAGCAGCTCGAGCGCCAGTTTTTCGGCGTCGGCCTTCTTCATGCCCTTGACGTGGATGGGACCGGCGGTGACGTTGTCGAGCGCCGTCATGTTGGCGAAGAGGTTGAACGACTGGAACACCATGCCGATCTTCTCGCGCATTTTGTCGATGTTCGTCTTGCGGGACGTGATGTCCGTTCCCTCGAAGACGATCTGACCGCCAGTGGGCGTCTCGAGCAGGTTCAGGCAGCGCAGGAACGTCGACTTGCCGGAGCCGGACGGGCCGATGACGGCCACCACATCGCCGCGGCAGATGTCGATGTCGATGCCGCGCAGCACCTGCAGGTGCTTGAAGTGTTTTTCGAGGCCCTTGACCTCGATGAGCTTATCGCGTGACACTCTTGCTCATCCTCCTCTCGACGGCGGAAATGATCTTGGACAGCGTGAAGACGACGACGAAATACATGCACGCCGCGATGATGTACGGCTCGAGGAAGATGTATGACTGCGTCGCGATGGTCTGCGAGCGGAACATCAGCTCCGTGATGCCCACCATGCCGAGGATGCTCGTCTCCTTGATGATGGTGACGAACTCGTTGCACAGCGCGGGCAGGATGTTGCGCACGGCCTGCGGCAGGACGACATAGCGCATCGCCTTCCAGTGGCTCATGCCGACGCAGCGCGCGGCCTCCATCTGGCCGCCGGGCACCGCGCCGATGCCGGAGCGGATGACCTCGGACAGGTACGCCGCCGAGTTGAGGCCCATCGCGACGACGCCCCACGTCATGCGGTTCGTCGCCGAGTCGCCGATCTTGAGCACCATGCCGGGGCCGTAATAGATGATGAACACCTGCACGAGCATCGGCGTCGCGCGGAAGACCTCGACGTACGCCGTGCACAGGAGGCGGACGATCATCTTGACGATCGCGGCAAACAGGTTGTCGCGCGGGTTTTTGTACAGGATGCGGCCGGACGCGAGAATGAGTCCGAGCGTGAGGCCGATGAACACGGCGATCACGGCGAAGATGAGCGACATCTGAAGGCCGTTCCAGTAAAAAGACTGGTACTTTTCCCAGATCTTGACGAGGCGGTCAAGTGAAAACATCATGTCCTCCTTTGCGGCGTAACAACAAACACGCGGCGGAAGCGTGGCTCCCGCCGCATATTCAATTCGATCTTATTCGATGCCCATCGTGTCGGCCAGGGCGACGGCCTCGTCGAACCACTGCTGGATCAGGCCCTGCTCCTGGTACTCGGCGATGCGCTCGTTGACCCACTCGAGCAGATCGGTGTTGCCCTTCATGACGGCGACGGAGTTGCCGTTGATGGACGGGTCGGTCTCGACGGGAACGGCGCCGATGGTGATGCCCTCGGTCGTCTTCATATACTGCTCGGCGCTGGTGTCGTCGATCAGCACGGCCGCGCAGTTGCCGGCCACGAGCTCAGCGATGCACTGCGGGAACGTCGGCAGCAAGAGCGCCTCGGAATCCGGGAACTGCTCGCCCAGCAGCGTCTCCTGCAGAGCGGCCTTCTGCGTCGCGAGCGTCTCGCCCACGAGGCTCTCCGGCGTGGAGTACTTGTCGTAATCCTCTTCGCGGACCAGCATGCACTGGCCACCGCCGTAGTAGATCTCGCTCATGTCGACGCTCTGCTTGCGCTCGGGGTTCGGCGTCAGGCCGGCGATGGCCATGTCGGCGTTGCCCGCCTGCACCTCAGGCACGACGGAGTTGAAGGAGATGTTCTGCATGTCGAGCTCGACGCCCAGATCCTCGGCCAGCTTCGCGGCCAGGGACGCGTCGAGGCCGACGACGTTGCCTTCCTCATCGAGGAACTCGAACGGGGCGTAGCCGGCCTCGGTCGTCACGACCAGAGTGCCGCGCGCCTTGATCGCCTCGACCGTGTGCTCGTCGGGGTTGCCCTGCGGGGCGTCGATCGAATCAGAAGCGGCCGTGGACGTGGAATCCGCCGCGGAGACGGACTCCGGCGTGGACAGGTCGACGTCGCTGTTGACCTGAGGCTCGCCGCCGCAGGCCGCGAGGCCCAGCACCATGGAGAGCGCGAGGACCATCGAAAGAACCTTTTTCATTGTTATGAAACCACCTTAACCTCATTGATCGGACAAGCAGGCGTTTCCTCTCGCGCCCGCTATTCCGTCACATGCAAGTATAGCACGCATAATTATGCAAGTCAAATCGCGCGGCGCATCTTTCACGCTGAAAAACAGTGCGGAAAATGTGCCGCAGCTGTGAAATCTGCACAGTTTTATGCAAATTTCGACTGTATATACATTCAAAGCACGCCCAGCAGCGCGGCGAGGCCGAGCAGGATGACGAGGCCTCCGATGTTGACGGCGGCGAACGCCGCGAGGAATTTCTTCACGTTTGCGCCGGGCGCGCGGGCGTAGAGTTTGAGCGAGATGAGGCTGGCGAGCGACGCGACGGGCGTGCCGAGGCCGCCGAGGTTCGTACCGATCACAAGGCCTCGGCCGTCGGACGTGAACTCCGACAGCAGCACCGCCGCGGGCACGTTGCTGATGACCTGGCTGGCCGCCGCCGAGGTGAGGACGACGCTCTTGTCGAGCATCGACTCCAGAAACGTGCGCACGGCCGGGATGTTGCCCATGTTGCCGGAGAACACGAAGAAGCACACGAACGTGGCCAAAAGCGCGAAGTCCGCCCGCTTCAGCGTGGACGGGCTGACGAGCGCCGTGACAATCACGACGACCGCCAGCGCCACATAGACGGGCAGCACGTGCAGCACCGACAGCATGCACACGGCGAACAGCGCGCCGAACGCCGCGAGGCGCTTCGCGTCCGACTCGCCCTCCTGCGCGGGGACGCTGACGGACACCGAGAGGTTCGGCACGAACGCGCACGGCGCGAGCACCAGCACGAGGCTGACGGCCGCGAACGGCGCGACCGCCCCGGCCAGCTGGCCGAGCGTCATGTGGTAGTTGGAGAACAGGTACAGGTTCTGCGGGTTGCCCGACGGCAGCACCATGCTGCCGAGGTTCGCTGCCGCCGTTTGCAGCACGATGACGAGCGGCGCGGTGTCGGCCCGGCCGCACATGCCGAGCAAAAGCAGCGCAAACGGCACGAACGTCAAAAGCGCGACGTCGTTCGTGACGAACATCGACACGACGAACGGCAGCGCGACGAGCACGGCGCACAAAAACCGGAAACTCTTGCGCCCCGACAGCATCCGCCGCGCCATCAGCCGGAAGAGGCCGTACTGCTGCAAGCCCGCGACGACCGTCATCAGGCAGAACAGCTGCACGAGCACCGGCACGTCGACGTAACCGAGATACGCCGCCGACGGCGGCACCAAAAACATGGACACGACCGCGCAGACAAACGCGATGACGAGCACCGCCTCACGCTTGACAAATTCCCGCATATTCAGACTTCCTTCCCCCGCGCCCGGCAAACAGGCGCTTTTCTGGTGCTTATCATAGCACAATCGAGGCGGCGGGGAAAGCTACAATCATGTATATTTTATGTTGTAATATACTCTTTGTATAATTCAGGTAAAAAGAACACGCGTGTAAAGCAGATTGGCTTTACACGCGTGTTGTTCCTGAAAGGTCAGATCACAGCCATTCCCGCGAAGATCTGCGCTGCGAGGAACGCGAGGAACGCGAACGAGGCGAGCGGCGCGAGCGGATGCGCCGCGCCCCGCGCGCGGCGCTCCGCGCCCGTGAACGCAAGAAGGCACGCGGCGTAGACCGCGCCGCCCGCGACGGCGGCGCGCACGGCGGAAAACGCGTCCGCAAGGCCGCAGGCCCACGCCGCGCCGCCGAAGAACAGCGCCGCGAGGGCGGTGGCCGCAGCGGCGTCGGCGAGGGTGCGCTCCTCCCCGCCGGTGAACGCGCGCGCGAGGACGAGCGACGCGAGCGACAGCGCCGCGAGCATGCAGACGGTGACGCGCGGCACGCACAGCGCCGGGACGGCCGTCTTCGCGGCAAGCAGCACAGCGCCCGAGGCGAGCAGCACGAGCGCGAGCGACGCGGCGCGCGACGCGAAGCCGGTGAAGATCTTTCGCATGGTCAGCCCTCCCATGTGGTGGCGGCCGTCTCGGTGTCGACGCCGGTGACGAAGCCGCACGCGGCGTTGACGGCCTTCGCGAGCGCGCGGGACGTGACGGTCGCGCCGGTGATGGCGTCGGCGTTGACGCCGGCCTCGACGCCGCCCGTGCGGCCGATCATCTGGTCGAGGAACACGCCCTCGGTGAAAGCGCGCTGGCCGAGGCCGGGCGTCTCGTGCATCTCCCGTGCGCAGAGCCCGGTGACCGCGCCCGCGTCGGACACGCCGACCCAGAGCGTGATGTCTCCGGCGTAGCCGTGTGTGACCGTCTCAAGCAGCCAGCCGCCCTCCGTGCGCCACGCGGCGCGGACGATGTCGTCGGACGTCTCCTCGGGCGTGAACGTCTCGCCGTGCGTCATCAGGCGCATCGTCTCGAGGCGCTCGGCCTCCGCGCGCGCGTGCGCCGCCGGGCCGAGAAAGAGGTTCAGCGCGGCCAGCACGCAGCACGCGGCCGCGCCGCACGCGAGCGAAACCAGAGCGCGCCTCATACCGCCGCCCCCTCTCCCGCGCCGAAGCGCCCCGGCAGGAGCAGCCAGTCGAGCGCCCACGACGCGGCGTTCGCGAGCAAGATCGCGTACGTGACGCTCTCGGGGTAAAGCCCCGCGCCGCGCAGGAGCGCCGTCAGCGCGCCCGCGAGCGCGCCGTACGCGAGCTGCGCGCGCGGCGAGGCGGGCGCGGCGGCGCAGTCCGTCGCCATGAACCACGCGGCGAACATCGCGCCGCCGCTGAACAGCTGGCACGCCGCCCACGCGAGGGGCGGCTGGCCGTGCGGCGTCAGAAGCGCGGTGAGCGCCAGCGCGCCGAGGAACGCGAGCGGGATGCGCGGCGAGATGACGCGCCGGGCGAGCAGATATATGCCGCCGAGCAGGATCGCGGGGACGCACGTCTCGCCGATGCAGCCGCCGACAGAGCCGAAGAACAGCTGCCACACGGAGGCGTCCGGCAGCGCGGGGCGCACCATGTCGTGCAGCGGCGTCGCGGACGAGAGCGCGTCCGCGCCCGGGACGGGAAAGCGCGTGAGCGCGGCGGGGAACGCCAGCAGCAGAAACGCGCGCGCCGCGAGCGCGGGGTTGAACACGTTGCGGCCGATGCCGCCCGCGAGCGCCTTGCACACGAGCGCTGCGAACGCGCCGCCGAGCGCCGCGATCCAGAGCGGCACGGACGCGGGCAGCGTCAGCGCGAGCAGTAGGCCGGTGACGGCGGCGGAACCGTCGGCGACGGCGAGCGGGCGTCGCGCGGCGAGGCAGAAGAGCGCCTCGGCCCCGGCGCACGCGGCCGTGCAGACGAGCGCGACAACGAGCGCGCGCGGCCCGAACAAAAACGCGCCCGCCGCCAGACCGGGCGCGAGCGCGAGCAAGACGCCGCGCATGACGCCGCCGGTGGTGTGCGGGGCGCGGATGTGCGGGGACGAGGGCAGGGTCAAGGCAGGTCACACTCCTTTACAATGCGCTTTGCGGCGCGGATGGAACGCACGAGCGGCAGTTTTGCCGGGCAGACGTAGGCGCAGCAGCCGCACTCGATGCAGTCGCACACATGAAAGTGCGCGAGCGCCTTCGCGTCGGCGAATCGTTCGCCGCGCCAGAACTCGAGCGGCAGCAGGCGCATCGGGCACGCCGCGGCGCACTTCCCGCAGCGGATGCACACATCGCCTTCAGCGTCTGAGCACTCGTCCGCCGTCAGGCAGAGCACGGCGTTCAGGCCCTTCGTGACGGGCGCGTCGAGACTGTCGAGCGCGAAGCCCATCATCGGCCCGCCCGCGACGACGCGCGCGGTGTTTTCCGCCATTCCGCCCGCGGCGTCGATCAGCGCCGAGACGGGCGTGCCGATGCGCGCGCGGAAGTTGCCGGGCCGTCTGACGCCGCGGCCCGAGACGGTGACGATGCGCTCCGTGAGCGGCTCGCCGTGTGCGGCGCGCTCGACGGCGGCGCACGTGGCGGCGTTGAACACGGCGCAGCCGACGTCGCGCGGGAGACGGCCATACCCGGCCTCCCGCCCCGTGACGGCGCGGATGAGCTGCTTTTCCGACCCCTGCGGGTAGCGCGCGGGCAGCACGGCGACACGCGCGTCCGCGAGGGCGGCGGCGCGGCGCAGCGCGGCGGCGGCGCGGGGCTTGTCGTTCTCGACGGCGGCGACGAGTTCGTTCGCGCCGACGGCAGCGGCAATGCGCCGCGCGCCTTGCAGCACAAGTTCGGCGTGCTCGCAGACGAGCGCGTTGTCGGCGTTCACGTACGGCTCGCACTCGCAGGCGTTGACGATCAGCGTCTTTGCCGCGCCGGCGGACGACGTGATCTTGACGGCGGTGGAAAACGCCGCGCCGCCCATGCCCGCGACGCCCGCCTCACGCACGGCGCGCGCGAGGTCCGACGGCGCGGCGGACGCCTCGGCGGGCGGCAGGGCGAGGTCGAGGAAATCGTTTTCGATGACGATCGCCTCGCACGTGCCAAGCGCCGGGTGCGGCCGCGTCTCGACGCCGCGCACGACGCCCGAGACGGGCGCGTGCACCGGGACGCAGAGCCCCTCGCCGTCGCCGAGCTTCTGGCCGCGCCTCACGCGGTCGCCCGCGCGCACAAGCGGCCCGCACGGCGGGCCGATGTGCTGGCGCAGCGGCACGGCGACGAGCGCCGGGGCTTCCACGGCGCGCACCGGCGACGGCGGCGCGAGCGCTTTGCGGCCGTCCGGATGGACGCCGCCGGAGAAAAGGCGCTTCAATCCCATCTCCCCTTTCCGCGCGTCAATCGCGCAGCATCGCGGAAAATCCGTCTGTATACTCTCGGCTTCCGTCGGAGAGGATCCACATGGCCTCCGCGTCATATGCCTTGCAGAGCGCCTCGCCATCCTCTCGCGCCATGTCGAACAGCGCCGTCGAGAGCGCGTCGGCGACGCCGGAGTCGCGGCAGACGATGGTGACGGAGCGGTATTGCCCGGACGGGTAACCCGTCTCGGGGTCGATGATGTGGTGATAGCGCACGCCGTCCGAGACGAAATAGCGCTGGTAGTCGCCGCTCGTGACGACTGACAGGTCGCGCACCTCGACGACAGCGGCGTAGTCCCCGCCGTCGGGGTCCTGCACGCCGACGGCCCACGCGGAGCCGTCCGGCTTTTCGCCGACGGCGCGCACGTTGCCGCCGACGCTGACGAGCCAGCTGCCGCTCAAGCTTTCGGCGGCGCGCTCGAGCGCGTATCCCTTCGCGACGGCCCCGACGTCGAGGCTCTGCGCCGCGTCCGTCAGAAAGACGGTGGACGCCGCTTCGTCGATGACGACGGCGTCGAACGAGATGTGGCCGAGCGCCCCGGCGATCTCGTCCGCCGCGGGCGGCGTGCCCTCGAGGTTCGCGTCGTTTTCGGCGGCGGCGCGCGCGTCGTGCCACAGGCTCGTGACGGCGCCCATCGCGGCGTTCGTCTTGCCGCCCGTGGCCTCGCACAGCTCCCGCGCGAAGACGAGCAGGTCGATGATGCGCGCGTCGACCTCGACGGGCGCTTCGCCCGCGCGGTCGTTGACGGTCTTGAGGTTGTTCACGCCGTCGTATTCATTGTAAATATCATACAGCTCGTGGTACTCGCGCAGCGTCTCGTGCAGCGCATCGGCCTGCTGCGTGAACCCGGCCTCGCTGTCCGCGTAGCCGACGACGGTGGTGACGGTGTCGAACACGTCGAGCCACGTCGCCTCGTACCGCTGCGGGCCGGACGCCGACGCGGGGACGGCGGCGCACGCCGTCAGCAGAGCGAGCGCGAGGGCCGCCGCGAGGATACCCGCCCGCCTCATGCTGCCGCCGCCTTTTCGATCAATTTGAGGAAGCCGCCGACGGAGATCGTCACCTCGGAGGCGATGTCCGCGTCCGCGGGCGCGCCCTTTTCGGTGACGGCGATGCCCGTCAGTTCGTCCGCCGTCTTTCCGGCGGCGTACCGCGCGAAGGACGCGGCCTGTTCGTTCCACTCTCTGCCGATGGACGATGCCTGTTTCATGCCGTACTCCTCCCCGAGTTCGTTTTTGGACCGCACGGACTGCGACGCGTCGGACGTGAGCGCGCCGTGCGCGTCGAACGTCACCTTGGACTGCACGGCGTCGAACACGCAGCTGGTGACCGTGCCATCGCGCCACGTGACGGCGGCGACGTTGACGTCCGCCTGCGCGAGGCCGTCCGCCTCGTCCGCGTCCTTGCTGGATGCGGCGGACGCGATCACGGCGACGCGCAGCTCGTCGGACGCCTGCGCGCCGGTGGTTTCGGCGCTCTCGGCCGCGCGGGCGACGGCGTCGGCGAAGCCCGTCACGGAGACGGTGGCCTGCGAGACGAGGTCCGCGCCCGTGGGCCTACCCTTCTCGTCGACGGGCACGGCGCGCACCTCGTCCGCTGTTTTGCCGACGGCCCAGCGCGCGAACGCATCGGCCTGCTCGTTCCACTCCTTGCCGATGGACGACGCCTTTCTCATTCCGTACGAATCGCCGAGTTCGTTCTTTGTGGCAAACGCTTCGCCGGCGGGCGTGACGAGCGCGCCGGCGTTGTCGAACTCCACTTTCACCTGCACCTGATCGAGCGCACACGCCCGGATGACGCCGTCCTCGCCGACCGTGACGGCGGCGCACAGCACGTCCGTCTGCGCGCAGCCGTTTTCGTCCGCCGCGCCCTTGCTCAAGGACGTGTCCGCGGCGAGCGCGAGGCCGGTCTTCAGCGCCTGCTGCGCTTCGGACGAGGAAGCGCTCTGCGGCGCGGACGGCGAGGCGGAAGACGACGGGCTGATGACGCGCGTGCCCGCGCAGCCCGCGAGCAGCGCGAGGGCGAGAGTGAACGGGACGATCCGGGCGGTGTTTCTCATGAATGCTCCTCCGTTTTCTGTTCCTTGTGTTCTTTCATCTCAAAATGGATGAGGAACGACAAAATCGCGCGCAGCAGAATGACCGCGCCGAGCACGAACAGTTCCTCTTTGTCCCGCACGAGCACCGTTTTCAGGATCTCGGCGGCCATTTTAAATTCAAGGCTCAGCGCAAGGCCGTTTGCCAGCGCGAACTTGACGTCGCCGCGGCGGTGCAAGACGAGGTTGCGCATGTACTGCCAGAACGCGCCCGCGGCGGAGATGGCGACGACGACGATGCCCATCAGCTCGCAGATGTCGATGATGACGGGAAGAACCGTCTCGATGACCTGTGTCAGCATTATTTCTCCCCCCCTTCGGCGCGCGGCACGTGGGAGAGCGCGCGGAATACGGAGGACGCCGCCGCGCCCGTCAGAAGGCCGGTAAAGACCGACACGACGAGCAGAAACGGCAGGTACGACGCGACGGACACCGAGCGCAGCACGGCCATCGCCGCGAGGATCTGGCCCAGATTGTGGCACGCCGCGCCGCACAGGCTGACGCCGTAGACGGAGAGGAATTTCGCGCGCTTCGCGAGCGCCATCGCCCCGAGCGCCAAAAGCCCGCCCGCGAGCGAGAACCACAGCGCCGTGGGGCCGCCCCAGAGGAGCGACGACAGCGCGCAGCGGCACACGAGCACCGCGAGGGCGTAGCGCGCGCCGAGCTGGTACAGCGCGAACATCGTGACGATGTTCGCGAGGCCCAGCTTGACGCCCGGCAGCGGCACGACGGCCTCGAGCGGGATGAGGCGCTCGGCAAACGAGAGCGCGAGCGCGAGCGCGGTGAGCATCGCGCAGAGGGTGACGGCTCTTGTCCTGTTCATGGCGCGCCCCCTCTCAGCTGGCGACCGCGTCGACATACGGCGCGGCCGTCTCGGAGACGACGCGCACCTCGACGCGGTTCGGCAGGCAGACGAGCGCGCGGCCCGGCCGCGAGATCCTGCCGCTGCGGACGCAGTCGCCGCCGGGGCAGTCGGAGCTCTCGATGCACACTGCGCCGCTCGCGACGACGACGACGTTCGTGTAGCCGCCCTCGACGACGAGGCGCGCGTCCTCTGAGAGCGGCAGCGTCGCGATCAGCTCGCCGTCGCGGCGCACCTCGGCCACGGCGCCGCCTCCGTGCGAGACGGCGGCAAGAGCAAACGCGGCGGCCACCGAGATGGCCGCCGCGAGGATGAGCGCGATGACCGCGGCGTCGCCGCGGCGAAACGACAGATCGTTCATTGGCATCTCCTGTGCGAAAGTATTTGCATGATGCGCGCGAAATAAACGCGCGGCAGAAAAATTTTTGCGGTCACGGGTTGTATTTTCCCGCGAGGTTTGCAAAGAGGATGCGCAACAGGTCGCTGTTTCCCTTGAAGAAGCTGATCTTCGTGGGTGTTTTGCCCGTCTTCGGGTACGCGCGGCACACGGGCACCTCGCAGGCGCGCATGCCGAGCTGCGTGGCGCGCACCGAGAGGTACGCCAGCAGCTCGTACCCCATGAAGCACTCGCGCAGCGGCTGCACGCGGCTGTCCGTGAGATAGCGCCGGGAGTAGGCGCGGTAGGCGTTCGTCGTGTCCGTGAAACAGTGGCGCGCCGTCAGAGAGATGACGGGCGCGTGGATGAGACGCACCGACACGTACCGCACGGGCGGCGTGTTGACGGCCTGCCCGCCCCTGACAAAGCGCGAGCCCTGTACAAAATCATACCCCTCGCGCAGCTTTGCGAGGAACTTCGGCACGTCCTCGATGCTGTCCTTGTCGTTGCCGTCGATCGTGACGACGCCCTTGTAGCCGCGCGCGAGCGCCCACGCGATGCCCATGCGCAGCTGCGCGCCCTGCTTGCCCTTGTCCCGTTTTGTGAGCAGCGTGTTGACGCCGAGGGCGCGCAGGCGCGCCTCATCCGTACAGCCGTCGGTGGAGCCGCCATCGCACACGGCGATGTCGACGAGCCTGTCGACGCCCGCCTTCTGCGCCCGCGCGAGCTCGCGCGCGATGCGCTCGCCCTCATTGATGATGGGGATGAGCAGGCAGTAATCGGAACGCTTCTCCTCAAATTCCGCCTTTTCGTGCCGGGGCACGCCCGGCCTCGCCTCGACCGTCATGCGAACGCCTCCTTGACCACGTCCGCGGCGCGCAGCACCGCTTCGACGTCGCCGGGATTTTTCATCTCGAGCGAGACAAAGCCCGCGTATCCGCCCGCGCGAAGGCGCTGTGCGATCTGCGCGTGCAGCGCGCGGCGCTCGACGGGCGCGAGGCCCGGCTCGCTGACATGGACATGCGTCAAGAGCGAGACGTCCCACGCGTCGTCCCACGCCTCGCCGTTTGTCAGCATCGTGCCAATGTCGAGGTTGACGCCGAAGCCGGGGCTCGCGACGTCGCGCGCGAGGGCGAACGCGTCCTTCGTCTCGTTGACAAAGCGCGTGCCGTAGACGGCGGGGTTTGCCTCCATGCCGATGCGCACGCCCTTCGCGGCCGCGTGCGCGCCCGCCTCGGCGAAGAACGCGACGGCGGTTTGCCAGTCCTTTTCGTTCGTGCCGACGCGGTTTTTCGGGCAACCGAACACGAGGTTGCCGCAGCCGAGCGCGGCGGCGAAGCCGGCGGCCTGCTTGAGATAGTCAAGCAGCGCCGCGCGCTCTGCTTCCGCGCCGAAGATGTTCTCCGTGCGGCCGAAGAAGATGGACTGCATCGACGGCACGGCGAGGCCATGCCGCGCTTTCAGCTGCGCGGCGAACGCGGCGGCCTGTGCGCATTTTTCATACGGCGCTTCGGGGAAAATGCGCGTCGGCGCGATCTCCACGCCCGCGAAGCCGCGCGCGGCGAGCGCCGCGTACATCTCCGCGTCGCGCGATGCGTCCCACGCGATGTTCGAGACGGCGAGTTTCATGCGAGTTCCTCCCTTTTGGCGCGCACAAAGGCGGCGAGGTGTTCGAGCTCCGCCTCGCGGCTGACGATGTAGCCGTCCGCGCCGCCGAAGAGCGCGGCGTGGCGGGTGCGGAAATCGTAGTCAAACGGCGGCTTCGCCAGCTCGTTGACGAAGGGTCTGCCGTACAGTTTCTCATGGACTTCGGCGGCGCTGACGGGCGGCGTGGCCGCGTGGAAGAGACGCACGCCGTTTTTCCGCAGCGTCGCGATGTCGGACCACAGGCGGCCGAGGCTGTAGAACTGGTAGCGCGAGCGGCTGTCGGTGAAGTTGAGCGCGGAGAAGCCCAGCGCTTCGAACCGCGCACGCAGCGCCGGGCGCGCGGACTCGTCCGCCGCGCAGCGGAAATAGCCGTTGCCCTCGTCGGCGTAGCTTGTGCGCACGAGGTCGTCGCGCGCGGCGAGCTCGGCATATTTCGCCTCCGTCAGGCGCGGCGGGATGATGTGGATCATGTCGTAGATATAATTCTTTTTCAGATTCTCGCCGTACAGCGCGGGCAGGCGCAGGACGAGGTGATCCTCCACATGCTCCCGCACCCAGTTTTCGAGCGCGAGGCGGTTGCGGCCGTAGGCGGTCAGGCGCGTCTCGTCGATGCGCACCGTCTCGTCCGCGCCCTTCACGTCGTCGAGCACGGCGATGGTGGACACGAGCACGACGGCGCGCGGCGCGATGCGGCGGATGTTTTCGATGGCGGCGTCGATGCGCGCGGCGTCGGCCGCGGGGTCGCGGTTTGCGAGGAACATCTCGGCGGGCACGCCCGCGTAGACGAGAAGGTCCGGCTTCCGGCCGTACGCCTGCTCGATGTCCGTCGAGTGGAACGCGCCGTCAAACGCGTGATGCAGCGCGAGGTTCGTGCCGACAAGGCCCGTGCTTCCCACGAGGAAATCCATAAAAAAGCCTCCCTCAGCGCGAGAGCTTCTCGATGCTCTCGAACGTGTATTTTGATTTTTTGAACGTGAGGTCGATCAAAAGCGTGACGTATTTGAGCAGCACCGTCAGCACGGCGAACAGGCCGAAGAACGAAAACGACAGAAAGAGCATCGTCGTCGTCCAGCCCTCGATGGGCTTGCCGGTGAGGAACACGACGGCCGCGTACACCGCCATGAACACGGCGGCGAACATCATCAGCGCCGTCATGCCGCAGGCGAATTTGAAGCCGACGTCGGTGAAGAGCAAGAGCGAATCGAGCGCGAGCGAGCGGCGGAACGCGCCGTCGCCGTGCGCCGCGCGCTGCGGCCGCACGGGCGCGTACGCCACGCGCCCGAGGCGCAGCCCACAGTTCGCGTACACCGCTTTGCGGAACGGGATGGTCTTCGTCATCGAGCGCACGCGGTTGATGGCGCGGCGCGACAGCACGCGGAACGACTCGGTGTCGAGCTTGTACGGCGAGCCGGAAAACCGGTTGAACACCTTGTAGAACAGGCCCGACGACGTTCTCCCGCGGCCGACGGCGTGCGCGCCGACGATGTCGAACCCCTCGAGCGCGCGGGCGTAGACGGCCCACACGGCCTCGGGGTCGAAGTCGAGGTCCGGCACGTCGAACTCAAACACAAAGTCGCCGATGGCGAGGTCGACGCCCGCGTTCATCGCAAGCTCGCGCCCCTGATAAAAACTCATGTGCAAAATCGTGACGGGCGCGCCGGGGCACTCGGCCGCGAACGCGCGCACCGCGCCGGCGCTCTCGTCCGTCGACGCGTCGTCGACACAGATGATCTCGTATTTTTTGAAGTGCTCCGAGAGCGCGGCGCTCACGCCGCGCAGAAACTCGCCTGCCGTCTGCTGCGCGTTGTGCAGATAGACGACGGCGGAGACAAAATTGCTTTCTTTCTCCATCGTTCATTCCTCTCCCAAAAGGATGCTGTCGAGGTCATACACAGTGTTGATCTTGCCCGAGAGGACGCTGATGAGCGTCGGGCCCTTCGTGTGTGCGCGGATGACCGTGGGCCGGGAATCGTCGATCTCGGACGCCTTCAAAATGGGCTTCATCGAGAACAGCGATTCGCAGTATGAAAAGCCGTACTCCGGCCGCATGTACTTGCGCGCGAGGCTGGACATGTACGGCCACGCCGACTCGGGCCTTGCCGGGCAGTCGTTGCAGTTGCCGAGCGCCGCCGGGCTGCAAAAGCCGCGGCTGTTTTTCTGGCAGTCGAACGCGGGCAGTGCGTCGTAGCTCGTGACGTGCGGCGTGAACGTGACGCTCGTCAGCGAGTGGAAGCCCGTCTTGCCGAACGGCATGATGGAGAAAAACGGCCCGTCCATCACCGTGAGGCCGACGTCCCGCAAGGGCGCGGCGGCGTTGCACAAAATGATCTCGCACAGCTCGTACTTGATGCCGAACGGCTCGAACTGCTCGCCCTCCACCTTTTTGAGCACCTGATTCGCCGACGCGTACGTGGCGTTCAGCACGAACGGCGCGCGGTACTCGCCGTCCTGCGTGAGGACGTGCCAGTTTCGCTCCGTGCGCCACAGCCGCTCGACGCGCGCGCCGTAGACGATCCGCACGCGCGGCAGCGACGCGAGCTGCTCGATGAAATACTGCTTCAGGATCTGGGCGTCGTACGTGTATTCCTCGGTGAGAAACGCGCCGTCGCACATGCCGCTCTGGAAATACTTCGACGGTGCGACCGCGTCGCACCGGATGCGCGCGGCGGCGCAGAACTCCTTGAACTGCTCAGCGTTCGTCCAGGAAAAGGCCGCGCTCGTTGCGTAGACCTGGTCGAACTTCGCGTGCACGCAGAAACCGTAGTCCTCGTTGAACCGGCGGAAATAGCCCGCCGACTTGATGGCGGTGGAGTACGAGCGCGGGTAGTGGTAGCCCATGTGCACGCGCGCCTGATTGATGTACGTCGCGCGCTTGAACGGCGCCTCGTCGTACTCGAGCACCGTGACGGCCTCGCCGCGCCTCGCGCACAAAAGCGCCGCGTACAGCCCGTACAGCCCCGCGCCAATGATGATCTTATCCTGCCTCATCCGCCCGCCTCCCGCTGTGCAATGATAGTTGCATTTATCATACCATGTTTCGCGCGCAATGAAAAGGGCGGGAGCTTTGCGCTCCGCCCTTGTTTGAGAGCTCTTTACTTGTGCTGGCAGTGCGAGCAGCCGCCGGAGCAGCCCTTGCAGCCGACGCACTTGCCCTCCCTGCGCGACTTCCACACGTAGCGCGCGGCGAAAAACGCGGCGACGGCGATGACGCCGACGACGATGAAATCTCCCATTCTTTTTCTCCTCCCTCAGGATACGCCCGCGACAGAGCGCAGGCCGAGCGCTTCGCCCGCCTTCGGCTGATAGCCCCAGCGCGCGAGCAGGTACACGATGCCCGCGAGCAGCGCGAGCGCGACGGCGGTCCAGACGCCGAAGCCCGTCTCGCCCGTGATGAGGCCGCCGAGCTGATAGACGATCAG
>CALXIU010000160.1 GCA_944388415.1 uncultured Ruthenibacterium sp.
ATTGTTTGACGACTCGGCCCGGCTGCACCAGCGGCTGCTGGAGCAGGGCGTGCCCTGCCGGATGGAGTGCTGGGAGGGCATGTGGCACGTGTTCCAGATGTTCCCCCTGCCCCAGGCCGAAAAAGCCATGGACCGCGCCGCCGCTTTCCTGACGACGCTGCGGTGAGACAAAACAGCCGGGACTTGTGTCCCGGCTGTTTTTCATCATCCGTCATTTGATTCGCTGTCCCGCGGCAGAAGCGGGCCGCGCTCTTTTTCCACCTGTTCCAAATGCTGCAAGAGCACAAACTCAATATAATTTGTCATGGAGCGGTGCTCGCTTGTCGCAAGAATCCCGATTTTGTCAAACACTTCGTCGGAAAGACGCAGGGTAAACACACGCTTATTGCTCGCCATCCAGACACCTCCACGCAGCGGTTGTCTTTATGATAGCTGGTTTCTAATTATATTTATGCATTCTATTGACAGTTAAGTGATATCACTTTATGATAAAAATAAAGTGAGTTGATGCACATGTCTGATAGAATATGCTTTTTTATCGGTCACCGGGATACTCCGGAAGCATTGCGCCCCCTTTTGAATCGCTCTGTGGAGCGTCTCATTGTCGAACAAGCTGTCAAAAACTTTGTTGTAGGGTACCATGGCAGTTTTGATCGTCTTGCCGCACAGGCTGTGCGAACAGCAAAAACTCGGCACGATGTCACGCTGATACAGTTGCTGGCCTATCATCCGTCAGAGCGGCCACAGCCCCTTCCCGCCGGCTTCGACGAAAGTTTGTATCTCTCCGGTCTGGAGCTTGTTCCAAAGAAACTTGCAATTCTTCGGGCCAATCAAATGATGATCGACCGGTGCGATTTTCTCATTGCATACGCATGGGAACCTGCTGGAAACGCGCTAAAATTTTTGAGATATGCCGAGCGGCGCGCAAAAAAAGACGGAGCGCCACAGATAGAAAATCTTGCTTGCTCTCCCAATTCAGCATAAAAAACAGCCGGGAAATCTCCCGGCTGTTGTTGTTTATGCCTGCGCCGGCGTGAGGCGCGCGGCGAGGGCCGCGGCGCACACGCCGCTGACGAGCTTGCACACGAGGTAAGCGCCGACCGCGTCCGGCGTGACGGAGGCGACGAACGCCAGCTGCCCGCCGAGGCAGAACGCGCCGCCGACGCTGAACGCGGCGTTGACCGCCTTGCCGCGCTCGTCCATGCGCGAAAAGAGCGGCAGCATCGAGAGGCTCGTCGCGAAGCTGACGAGCAGCCCCGCCGCGGCGTGCGCGTTGACGCCGAGGCGCGCGGCGGCCGCCGCGGGCAGCTTTGTGCGGCGCAGCAGAATGCCGCACAGCACGCCGGAGCCGCACACGACGAGCGTGATGCGCGCCGCGATGGCGAGCGATTCCGGCACCGACGCCGCGTCGAACGGGCCGGAGCCGGCGAACATCTGCACCGCGCAGACGGCAAACAGCAGTCCGCTGGCCCAGCGCACGAAGGCGCCGAACGCGCCGAGCGCCGCCGTCATCGCGCGCGGAAAGCGCAAAAGCGCCGCGAGCAGCAGCGCGCAGACGAGCGCCAGCGGCACGAGGCGCGCGGCGAGCGCGCCGGGGGCCATGCCGCACACGAGCCCGCCCGCCAGAAGCCCGGCGGGCAGCGACGCGACGCCGAGCGCCGCGCCGCGCAGGAACGCGGGCGCGTCCTGCCCCGTCAGCGCGCCGAGCGAAATCGGCAGCACGAAGCTGACGAGACAGCCGAGCGTCGACGACACGAGCACGCCGGTGAAGACGGCCTCCGCGCCCGACGCAGACAGCGCCGCGCAGACGGCCGTGCCGCCGAGGTCGGGCGCGAGGACGCACCCGGCCGCGAGCGACGCCGCAGCGTTCGCGCCGAGCGTCTCGAGCTTCGCCGAGACCGTCACGGCGGCGCAGTAGACGCCCGCCATCGACAGGCACAGCGAGCCCATCGACGCGAGGCCGCGGTCAAATTCCTCCGCGAGGCCGAGGCGCCCGCCCGCGAGCTTGTCCGCGAGGCCGAGCGCCGAGAACACGAGCAGCAGCGCGATCAGCGGATTCAACGGCGCACCTCCGCGCACATCTCCGCGAGCCACGCGCGCTCCCCGTCGTCCCTGCACAGCGGCGAGAGCTTCTCCAGCACGCGCGCATGATACGCGTTGAGCCAATCAAGCTCCGCGTCCGTCAGCAGCGATACGTCGACGGGCTTCGTGTCGATGGGACAGACCGTCAGCGGCTCGAAGCACAGGTAGCGGCCGTACTCCGTGTCGCCCCAGACGCGGCACTCGATCTCATTCTCGATGCGGATGCCCGCGACGCCCTCCTCGTAGACGCCCGGCTCGTCGGTGACGAGCATGTGCTCGCGCATCGGCTCCTCGGCGGACGCGCCGGTGTGCGACAGGCGGGGCGGGCCCTCGTGGACGCCGCCGACAAAGCCGACGCCGTGGCCGGTGCCGCAGCGGTAGTCGAGGCCCTCAGCCCACATGACAGAGCGCGGAAGCGTGTCGAGCTGCGTGCCCGTCGTGCCCTCGGGGAACACGGCGCGCGCGAGCGCGATGTGGCTCTTGAGCGTCAGCGTGTACCAGCGGCGCTCGTCGTCCGTCACAGGGCCGAGCGCGATCGTGCGGGTGATGTCCGTCGTGCCGTCATAGTACTGGCCGCCGCAGTCCGTCAGCAGGAAGCCGTGCGGCTCGAGCGTCGCGGCCGTGCCGGGCGCGGGCGCGTAGTGCATCATCGCGGCGTTCGCGCCGTAGGCGGCGATCGTCGTGAAGCTGATGCCGAGGCTCATCGGGTCGGCGCAGCGGTTCGCGTTGACGATCTCGGACGCGTCCCACTCCGTCAGCGTCTCGCCCGCCGCGACGCGCGCCGTGACCTCGTGCAGATAGCGCGCGGTGGCCATACCGTCGCGGATGTGCGCCGCGCGCAGGCACGCCAGCTCCGTCTCGTTCTTGATCGCTTTCAGCAGCTGGATGGGGTCGCGGCCCTCCTTGAGCGTGGCGCCGGGGTTCTCCGCGAGCGCCTTGTACAGCGCGCGGCTGAGCGCCGCCTTCTCCACGAGCACCGTCTCGCCCGAGAGCGCCTTGAGCGCCGCCTCGAACGCCTCGTACGGCTCC
>CALXIU010000161.1 GCA_944388415.1 uncultured Ruthenibacterium sp.
ACCTCGTCGGCGTCGTAGACGAGCCAGCTGTGATAGAGCTTGTCGGGCGCAATTCCATAGCGCACGCTGCAGCCCTGCGCGTGTTCGATGTGCCGCCAGCGGACGACTGCGTCGAGCGTGCCGGTGCGTCTGGCCACGGCCTTTGCCCGGGCAGGTCTGTCTCCGCCGCCGTTGCCGAACACACGCAGCCCGCTGATGCGCAGCGTCTGGCCATAGGGCAGTTCGCCGCCCGTCACGCGTACGTATCGCGCCCGAATGCCGTCCGCGTACTCATAGTATCCGTTGCTGCATTCCCGCGCTGCGCTTTCCCGCATGACCCAGGTCTCGCCGCCCAAGCTTGTCTCCACCGTGTAATGGGACACTTGCGGGCGCAGCTCGATGTGGCGCGTCTTGCGGTCGTCGCCGTAGCTGCCGGCAGGGAAGTCTACCGCCAGACCTTCGTCGGCCAGATTCACCTGAATGGCGCGGACATCGCACTCTTTTCCGAGATTCACGCAGAGCCACTCGCCCGGTGTGTTCCGCCCCGCGCTCCACCAGTTGCGGCAGTTTTCGTTTACGGCAAGCGAAGGGGCGCTGCCCTCCGCTGTGGACGACACCGTGACAGGTTTCCGATAACTCAGCAGCATCCACTCGGGCCTCCAGTCGGCGGCATCAAACCGTCCCGCGGGAATGCGATGGGGATAATCGGAAAAATTCTGATTGCAGAAGAGCACGCCGTCCTTGTCAAAGCCCGCCGGGAACAAACCTACCCGGCGTTCGAAATCGTGGTTCACCGAGATGCGCATCGTGGCCGCGTGCCAGTAGTTGCCGTACCGGTCGGCAATGGTGCTGCCATGGCCTGCGCCGGTCATGAAGCCGCCGGGTACCGCCGAGAAGGGGTTGGATACCTGCCGAGTGAAGGGCCCCAGGGGCGACCTGGCGGTATACACGCCGTCGGCATAGGTGTTGTACTGCGTGCCGGGGCACGCGTATTGCAGATAGTACACGCCGTCATGCTTTGTCATGAACGCCCCTTCGATGTAGGGCTTTCCCACGGCAAAGAACATCGCGGTCAGGGCTTCGGTGCTGATGCCGGGAATGTGTTGCATCTCGAGCGGGAACTCCAATGTGCCGGTCTCGGGGTTGTAGTGCCGCTTCAAAGACTGATAGACGACGCTGGCCTCGCAATCCACGATGCCGTTGTCGCCGGGACGCTCATATCCGCTTTCCGTCTCGTGCCCGAAGATCAGCTCCCGTTTCTCCCCGATGGGCGTCATCGTCTCGGGGTCCATCTCCACGCCCCAGATGGGCGTGGTGTTGGCGCACCCCCAGTAGAGATAGACGCGGCCGTCGTCGTCGCAAAAGAGGTTCGGGTCCCAGAAGTCAAAGGGAGCGCTGACCTCTTCAAAGGGCTCGTGCAGCGGGTCTTTGCTGCGCAGGATGGGGCAGTTGCGCCCCTTGCGGCTGGCGCAGAAGTAGAGGTATTCGCCCACCTGCCGCACGTCCGGCGCATAGTCGTAGAACAGAAGATCCTCATCCGGATGAAACTCCCAGTGCAGCAGATCGGAGGAGTGCCAGAACCCCGCCGACATGGAGACAAAGAGATAATACGTCCCCTTGAAAGATGCAAGCGTCGGGTCGGCGCCCTCGCGGAACCCCGCCGCGCGGGTGCCCTCCTTCATATGCTGATAACGGTAATTGAGATCCAGAGGATTGCAGTACGTCTGCTTCATGTGCTCACTCCTTTGAAATGCCCTGTAAAACGCGGTTCAGCTGCTTGACGCTCTCGGTGTCGACGCCCGCCTGCTTGAGCATGCTTTCGATGGTCATGCGCTGCATGGCGCGCTGCATCATGGCGACCAGAGCGGGGTTGTCCTTGACGGCGGCGGCCACATCCCCCCGGGCGGCGGCCGCCTTGTCACTGATCTGTTTCAGAACCGGCCCCGCCTTGGCGTCGGCCATCGCAGCGGCCATGTTGTCCTTGACGCTCCAGCAGGTTTCGTCGAGCTCTCCGTCAAACCAGTTGTTCACAGCCTGTCTGTTCGGCATCGAGTACGCGGGATTCGGCTCATCTGTTTTATTCACAAGGATCACGCTGGAATAGCCTTCCGCCCGCGCCTCAATGGAGTGCTTGCCCGTGATGCGTACGCGAAAGACAAACACCTTGTCAGACTGCTGCGTCTCCGCCAGATGCCCATCCTTGTACAGCGAGACCTCCAGCAAATTGGAATACACTCTGACCTCTGTCACGTCCTCGCAGCGGTCCACATAGCGGCTGCCGCAGACGTGCACGAACGGCTCGCGGCTCCAGTATGCCTTGTACAGATAAAACGCGTCTTTTTTGATTTTGCGGTCGAATGTGACAAGCCCTTTCTGATTTTCGCCGTTCTTGCCGCCCTCGTCGCGGCCGTCGGCGGCAAAGTCGAACATATTCCACACGTGGGTGGCCCACAGCCACGGGCGGTCGGCGATCATCTTTGCCATGTGCTCGTGGTAGACGCACTGGTACGTTTCGGTGTAGTCGCCCTTTTCCGGTGCGCTCGTCTGGAAGGCGGGGTTTGCGTCGGCGCCGTACTCTGAAAGGCCGATGCAGCGGTCAGGATATCTGGCGTGGTATTCGTCAAAGAAATCGTCGTTCTGATCCAGTTCACCCAGATACCACCCGAAGTACAGGTTGTAGCTGTTGACGTCAGGAATTTCCAGAATGGGGCTGGTGATTTCCAGCATAAAGACGTTCGCCATCGTCGTCAGGCGTGTGGGGTCGAGCCGGTGTGCCAGCTCATTCAGTGCGCGGTGGTTTTCCAGAAGTTCCTCGTTGACGGGGCTCGCGGCGGTAATCTCGTTGGAAAGTCCCCACACCGCGATGCACGGATGGTTGTAGTTCTGTACGATCAGCTCTTCCATCTGCGTCAGCGTGTTGGTGCGGCCGTTTGTCATGTGCTGGGTGATGTAGGGAATCTCCGCCCAGATGACAAGCCCTTTTTCGTCACAGAGGTCATAAAACGCCTGTGCGTGCTGATAGTGCGCCAGCCGGATGGTGTTTGCACCGATTTCGAGAATGAGCGCCATGTCCTCTTCCATCATCTCTTTGGTGATGGCGATGCCGGCGCCCTTGCGATCCTGATGGCGCGACACGCCGCGCAGCGGGTAGCTGCGGCCGTTCAGAAGGAATCCCTTCTGCGGGTCAATTTCAAACTTCCGGCAGCCGAAGCGGACGGACTCCGCCTCGCCGTTTTCCAGCCGGGCGGTGACCGTGTAGAGATACGGGTCATCGAGACCGTCCCACAGGCGGGCGTGCTCCAGCGTGAACACGGCTCTTGCCGTACCGTTTTGGACCGGAGCATCCGTCTCCTGCCCGTCCAGCGCGAAGTGCACCGTCTCAGCGTTAACGACACACGCCTCCACCGTCACCTCGCAGCGGCGCGCGGCCAGATCGGTGACAACGGGCGTGACTTTGACGGGCGCGGCACCGTTTTCCGCCAGAGAGAAATGCGCGGTGGGCACGATGCGCAGCGTCACGTCACGGTAGATGCCGCCGTAGAAAGTAAAGTCTGCCTTTTGCGGATACACCGTATCATTGTCGCTGTTATCCACGGAGACCGTCAGCTGGTTGGTCTGCTGCAAAGCATCCGTAATGTCCACGCGGAAGGCTGAGTACCCGCCCTTGTGCCCGGCCAGTTTCCGGCCGTTCAGACGAACCTCTGCGCTCATGGCAACGCCGTCGAATTGCAGTACGGCGCGGCCGCCGTCCGGCAGATCAACGCAAGGCAGCACCGTGCGGTAGCAGCAGGTGCCGCGGTAGAAATCGTTTCCGCCATCCTGACCGTCCACAGCGTTCCAGGTGTGGGGCAGAGATACGGGTTCATCGCGGCCATCTTTGGTAAAAATCCAGTCTTTGTTCAGTAATATCCTCTCGCGCGTTGTAAAATGAAGTTGCGCATTAAATCAAATAAAAAGGTCCATAGCGAGGACCTCTGTGTTAGAATCAATCTGCTATAAAAGATCAACACAGAAAGAGGCAATCGCTATGGACTACCCCAA
>CALXIU010000162.1 GCA_944388415.1 uncultured Ruthenibacterium sp.
CGCCTGCGCGGACTTTAGAGCGCCATTGACTTTGCGTCCGTGCGCTTGTTTGGACACGTAGAGATATGGCATTTTGAAATCTGAAAAGTGTGTGCCGAGCGCCTCCGCGGTGCGCAGGCCGCAGAGCATCATAAGCAAAAGACACAGAGCCAGAGGCGCGTCGTCGCCGTCGGCGTAGACGGCGTCGATCAGCACACGCAAAAGCCGGGTGCGGAACTCCCACCCGATCGACCGCACTGCGGCAAAGCGCTGCTGGAGCTGCTCGGCGCGGTCGGGCTCACGGCGATCCATCGTGTATTGAACGCCAATGACGTAGCCGTGAAGTTCAAGGAAATGAAGAAATATTGTCGATTTATCGACAATATTGTTATAGGTGTTCGTCTTGACACCCTTGACCTGCGCAAAGGCCTGACGGAACGTCAGGAACGTGTCGGGGGAAAACGGAAGCGAATAAAGCCGGTAAATGGGCTGCATATGCCGGGCAAACATCGAGCGGTATTGCGTCTGCGTGGCGTCGCTCCATTCGCGCGCGTGCGCGCGGAAAAAGGCGTCGCGGTGCTTTTCATACAGATCCCAGAGCGTCAGGCGCTGCTGGCGGCTGAAATAGGGCTCGAGTTTGCGCCGCAGTCGTCCGATCGCCTTCTGCGCGCGCTGTTTGAGCAGCGCGTCGGACGCGTCCGGCGGCAGCGTGAACGACACGGAGACAGCGCGGTCGGGGGATTTGCAATGGGCGGATACGTCTCCGCAGCGGATGCGGCGATTCAACGCGGACACGCAGAAAACCGTGAAGAGCAGATTTTCGCCGTCCCTGCCGGGGACGATCTCATAGGTGTGATCGCCTTCGGGGATCATGCGGGTGATGTTGTCGTTTGTCATGTGCGTAACCTCATTTGTTCAGAATGGAAAAGCCGAAGGGGGAGACGATCTCCACATGGCACGGGCGGTCGGTGCGCAGGACGGCGCGGGCGCAGCGGCCTGCATCGCTGCCCACCGTGCAGACGGGACGCTGCGGGGAGAGCGCGGCTTTAGCGGTGTGCTCGGGGGACGAGTCGGATGCAGAGAACATGCGGCGCGCCAGACGGTGGAGCGCGATCTGCGTGTCATCGCAATCGAGGTCTAAATAGTGACGGCCGTTGGTCGTCGGCTGCGGACGGCCCAACAGCATGGCGACATATTCAGCGGGCAACTGCATCTTATCGGACATGCAGTGCGCGGCGTCGTGCAGCAGCAGCGACTCCGCCTGCTCCGGACGGACGGAAGGCGTGCCGGAGCTGACTGCGTCGGTGTCGATGGCGAGCTCTGTCAACAGCTGCGCCAGGTCCCTGCGGACCTGATCGGGCGTATAACGGCGGCCGCCGTCAGGTCCCACGCCGACAAGCGGGCGCTCTTCGGCGGGAGCGCGCAGCGTCCGCGCGAATGCGCGCAGCGCATTTTCCGTTGCAGCGAACAAAGGCAGACGGCGGATCTGCGAGACGGCGACGGGCTGCGCGCTGTACTTTTCGCCGCTGCGAAGCATTCGATGCGTGATCCAGAGACAGTGGATGCCGCACGGCAGCGTCTCGGCGTCCTCAAGATTCAGCGCGGAGAGTTCCGGCACGCTCAGGCCGTTGTAAATGAGAGCCACCGCCGCCGCGCTGCGGCCGGGGTGCTCCGCGCACCACGCCATGAGGCGCGAGCGCTCCTCGTCCGTCAGGCGGCTGCGCCGGCGGTTGGCGCCGGCTGCGCGCGATTTCTTGGTGTAATGCTTCAGCTGCCCCAGATCGACCGTCGGATCGTTGTCGGCCGTGTAGCAGTTGTCCTGCCGCAGCAGCGCGAAGAGCTGTTCAACGTATCGGATGTGGCGGTTGCGTTCTTCGTTCGTGGCATGTCCCGCTTCGTCCGCGGCGGCGATGGCCTTGACGGCGTCATACAAAACCGCCGCGCTGATCTCGCTGATCGGCGTCTTGCCGAGCACGGGGATCAGATGGTTGCGCAGGTAGGACTGCGCTTTGGCAGTGAGACGGCCGTCAGCGCAGTAGGTCGCGTACGCGGTGCGCAGAGTGAGCGAGCTGCGGATCGAGGCGCTCAGCAGCGGGGCGAGCTTTGTCATCAGGCGCGGGTATTTGGCCCTGACCCGTTCGAGCGATTCTTCCGGTGTGCGGCCCTGAGCCTGCACGGAGACGGGTCCTTTCTTCCCGCCGCAGTTTGCGCCGCAGCGCGCGAGGTCGGCATAGGTGCCGGCGCTGCCGTCGGCATTGCAGAGACAGTAGGCATAGCTGTTGTAGGTGGCCGGCTCACCGTCCGAGCCGCTGCGGATGCAGGTCGTGTAGATCTTAATGGGCCAGCTGTTGTAGGTGTCGTGGGTTGTCAAGAGGAACCTCCTTGCGGAGCAGGCGGGATCAGGGAAAAGGGCGGACAAGCAAAAAGAAAAGCCTCCGTTTCGTCGTAAAGAACGTAACGGAGGCTCGATGGGAAAACAAATCACGAGCCGCATGCGCGCAAAGCGTCATGCTTTGATTCTATTTCTGGCGATGCCAAACCCGATCCCACTGCTCGATCATGAGAGGCTTGAAAACGCTTTGATCGTCCAATAAGCAGACCTGCCCCCCCTGCAAATGAAACAACACATCCGGGCATTTGATGACACGAAATAAAAATTTGATACTTATATTTTTATAATACACATTTTTATGCGCTTGTCAATATCTGTAAGCACTTAAAACAGAAAAAATTTCATCTATCTTTTCCGACTGTCAATGTCGCTTCCCCCGCCGCCGTGAGTGGCAAAAGCGCTGTTCGATACAGGGAGGAACAGCGCTTGCGTTCATTTTGCTTTTCTGTGTTTGCTTTTAATGGCATAGTGTACCTGCCTTGGAGAAGAACGCGCTTCACTTTTCAGGACTTTTCTCCAGTTGTCCTCGATTGCTTGCTTGTCCTGCTTCCAGTGCAAGGCAAACAGCAGTACGCAAGCTGCAAAAAGGATTGCACCCAGAATGTAGTCGGTCTGCGTGGCTTTGCCCGATTGGCTGAGCTGGATTACGTACAGCAGTAAGGAGACTGCCGCGCAAACGGCGTACGGAAGGTGCTGCACGTTGATGGCGTCATCTAATTTTGGCATTTGCTGAAACAGCTGGTCATGCCGGCCTTCCCAGCGAAAAGGGCTGCCGCGATCCTCATGGAAAACTTTCAGGTACGTCGAGTCGATCAGGACGCATTTCCAAAAATTCACCGCGACCAGAAAGGAGGGCAGGATGACAATCAACGGGAGCAGGCACAGATGTGGATTCTGTGCGTCGTTCCCGATGGACAGTCCGAGACAGGCAAGAGTGACGACGTACATCATGTTCTGCACGGCCTGATAATTGTTCAGATGCTGCAAGAGCTCCGCGCGAATGAACTGATATTCTTCGCGGCAAGGCAATTCTGCCCTCGCGTTGTGTTGCGTTTTCGCACTCTTGCCGTCGAAATATACGAAATTCTGCCCGGTCTGCCTGTGCTGGGCGACGTCGGTGGCATCAACCGAAAGGCGGAACGTGAGTACTGGGCAAGCGTGGCGGCCGAGACAGGGGAGCTCGCCGATGATCTCATCCCGGAGAACTGGTTCTGCGACGACCCAGTTGCCCTCGAGTGGGCCAAAGGCTTCGGCTGGAGCAAGCGCAAGCTCCGCGCGCTTTTCAGGGACAGAAGCCTGAAAAGCAAAGAGCCTTCGTACCCTGACCAAGGGTACGAAGGCTCTGCAAAAATCGATTGAGAGCCGCATGCGTGCACAAAACGACATGCAGTGATTTTGTTTCTAAGCAGTCAGCCAACACAAAGGTTGCCGTAAAGTGCTTTGGCTGTGGCGAGAAGCTGTGCTTCCGTCAGGCCACTTGACAGGCATCCGACGCTGCGCACGCACTCACCGCCGGTGATGTTGCCGAAACAAATGCAGTCACGAACGGGATAATGATGGTACAGTCCGTAGATGAAGCCCGAGATAAACGCGTCTCCGGCACCGGTGGCGTCGACCGCTTCGATACCGGGCATAGCCGGAATGATCTCCTCCGAGCCGCCGCGACGCATCAGGCAGCCCTCGGCACCCAGCTTCACAATGGCGGTTTCGAAGTAATGCGACAGAACCTCCGCGGCGCGCGATGGATCCTGTGTGTTCGTCAGCTTGAGAGCTTCTTTGCAATTCGGCGTGTAATAATCCGCGATTTCAAGGTATTGTTCAAACGTCTCAAGCGACATCGTTTCGTTCCAGCCCGTATCCATGACAAGGCAGATGTCGGGATTTTCCCGCTTCAATTTTGCATATACGTCATACAGTGCATTGTGCATCCGAACGATACTTGCGCCGCGGAACTGTTCGTATATTTTTTCCTTGATCGCGTCCGTGATGACGACCTCGTCGCGATAGGACAGGAATGTGCGGTCATTTGGCGTGATTGCCACACTTGTGACGTTGACAGGCATTCCGCTGCCATGATAGAGGTTCTGAAACGTGACGCCAGCTTTTTTAAGCTGGGTCCGGGCAAAGCGGGAAAACCGGTCGCGTCCGAGAAATGTGGAAAATTGCACAGGAACGCCCAGCCGTTTGAGATGGATCATGACGGCAGGTACGCCGCCGCCCAGCTGCATATCGAATCCGCGGGCAAAAAGCTCTTCGCCTTCGGCGGGAAGACGCGTCAGACCGCTGTACAAAAGATCGCAGTTTACAATTCCGACGCCCGCAACATAACTCATTCAGATCCACTCCTCGATGTAGTCCCGATTGGATTTGAGATATTCGTCCACCAGTTCTTCCGCCAGCGAATACGAGTTGACGAGAGGATGCACCATCAGACACGTCACGGCATCGTCCCGGCTTTTGCTCCGAATGGCACGGGATGCATAGCGCTCGTACAGTTTCACGCGGCGGATGAACTCCATCGGGATCTCCGCCGGATGCTCCACGGGATGCGGAGTGTACGTGCCGTCCGGATGGACCGTGCAACTGATCTCCACAACGTCGGTGTCCAGCAAGCCGGGGATCGCGCCGTTGTTCGGCACGCAGAAAATCATTTCCACCGGCTTGCCGGTTTGCTGTGCACGGATAAACCGCAATGCAACGCCCGCATATCCGCCGTCGTCCCGGCTTGTCAAATCGAATGTGAACGGATCGGGGCGGCGCACGCCCGTCTCGTTTTTCATGTACATGGCCGAGCGCTTTCCGTGCCATTTGACATATGTCTTGATGCACTCGTCAAAATCTTTTTCGGGATCGAGTTTCGACAGCTCCGCCGTCATGTGGATGTTGACGTCCCGGATGACCTCGCCGCGCGTGACACCGGCGGACAGGATGTTCGCCACGGCCTTTTCGCGGTAGAAGAAATAGTACAGGTATTCGTTCAGAATGCACCCCATTTTTTTCGCAAGTGCCGGGGTGAAAAAGCGCATATCAGTCTCGACGTAGACGCGCGGGTCATCCATCAGTGTGGGCAGCATCTCACGTCCGGAAAAACGGATGCTGTCGAAGAAGGAAAGGTGATTCAGCCCGTAGCACGACGCCGTGACACTGTCGGGGTCGACGCCGTACAGATGTGCGAAGCCGCGCAGCATTCCTGTCGGAGCGTCGCAGATGCCGTAGGTGAAATCGTAGCCCATGTCGCGCAGCGTCTGTGAGACGACGCCTGCGGGATTCGTGAAATTGAAGACCTTGGCGCCGGGCTTGGCGTATTTCCGGATCAGTTCGCAGTATTTGGCGAGAGCGGGGACGCTGCGCATTGCGAATGAGAATCCGGCTGCGCCGGTCGTCTCCTGCCCCAGCACGTTGCGTGCGAGCGCGATGCGCTCGTCGTCGACGCGCTTCTGATCTTCGCCCGCCCGGATGGTGGTGATGATGTAATCCGCGTCGCGCACGGCCTCCACCGGGTCGGTCGTCAAAGTGAAATCCAGTCCCGGCTCGATGCGCAGGGCCACCTGACGCGCCAGCGCGCCGTAGATGTCCAGCTTTTGGCGGTTGTTGTCCATGAAAACGATATGGCCGATCGACAGTTCACGGGCGTTTTGCGCCAGGCTTTTGGCCAGCATCATGGAGCGCACGCCGCCGCCGCCGATGACAGTCAGTTTGATCATTGAGGTCCCGTCCTTTCACGCGCCGCGGCGCGTATCTTTCGTTCAGTAATCCGACTCCTCCATGCGGAACAACCGGTTGATTGCATAGACGATCAGAACGCCAAGCAGGATCAGAAGCACGCTCATTGCGTTGCTGTAGCTGTAGTTGTTCTCCGTGAAGGCAGTCTTGTAAATATACAGAGGAAGATTGAGCGTTGCATTGCCCGGCCCGCCATTCGTTGTGAGGTAGATGAGCTCGAATTCCTTGAGCATGCTGGTGGCGGCGACAATGACGCTTGTGCCAAGTGTGTTGCGCACCATCGGCAGGATGACGCGCAGATTGATTTGAAGGCTGGTGGCGCCGTCGATGCGCGCGGCTTCCAGCAGATCGTTCGAAATGGATGTAATGGCCGCGAGCATGAGAATGGTGATCATGCCGGGATAGAGAAGCCAGCCAAGCGTGACCGCCGGCAATGCGGTGGAACTGTTGAAGTACCAGTTCCATTCGAATTTGCTTCCGGTGAGGAGGCTGATCAGACCGTTCACAAGGCCTCCATCCGTCTTGAACACATTCAGCAGGATCATAGCCAGCGCGGCGGTCGAGATGACGTTCGGCAGCATGCACACCGTGCGGAACACCTTCCAGCCACGGAATTTTTTGGCGAGGATAAACGCCAGCAGTGTTCCGAGAAAAACATGGATCGTTGCCTGTGCGATGACCCAGAGCAGCGTGTGCCCGACAGCCGCACGGACATTTTTGTCATGGAAGGCCTGCACGTAGTTCGACAGCCCCGCAAATGACAGCGGCTGACCGATGCGCCAATTTGCAAAGGAACTCACCGCTACCAGAACCAGCGGGACAAGATAAATCAAGAGAAACAACAGGATGCACGGAAGAAGGAATGCAGCCAGCGTCGTCTTTTTCGGTTTCATGTGCAGATCTCTCCTTTTTGATGCGGGCACTGTCCCTCTGTGCGCGTCCGGCACGAACACCGGACGCGCACAGGAAATCAGGTCAGGCGGCCGCGTCCGTGAGCGCCTGAGCAAATTGCTCGGGTGTGATCGAGCCGTCCGCCAGCAGCGGATACTGTACGCTTACCTCATCCACGACCGTTGCGTGCCACAGGCTCTGATAGTCGTTGATGGAGTGTTCAGCAGTGTCGGCCAACGCGATGGTCTCATTGACGAGGGGATAGACGTCGGCGTCGGCGATGGTGCAGTCGGGGACGACGCTGCACACCTCAAGGTCGAGGCGCTGGCTCTCTTCGCTCGTCATGAACTTGACGAATGCCAGAGAGGCTTCGATCTTCTCCGGCGTCTTGCTGGCAATGCTCCAGCCGATCTGACCGCTGTTGTACATCACACCCTCGGGATAAGCGGCGACGGCGATCTTGTCGGCAAAGTCCTCAGAGACGACGGACGTGTCATAGAACTTTGACACCATCCACGGGCCGTTGGCGATGATGGCAGTCTTTTCGTTGAAGAAGTTGTTGGCTGCCGCTGCGTAGTCGCCGCCGATGGCGTCGGCTGTGGTGTACTTCTGGAACATGGTTTGGATCCTTGCCGCTGCGTCGATCAGATCCTGGTTGTTGTAATCGGTGGGCTGATTCGTGTTCATGAACTCCTCGCCGGAATCCGTCGAACCGACCATCGCGCCCAGCATCAGGCTGGTGCACCAGCCTGAATCGGCGGTGTCCATCGAGACAGGTGTGATGCCTGCGGCAAGCAGCTTGTCGCACGCCTCAAAGAATTCATCCCATGTGGCAGGGACGCTCTCGATTCCGGCTTGTTCAAACAGCTCGGTGTTGTAATAGTATCCGACGATTTGACGGATGTAGGGAACAGCATAGAGCTTTCCGTCGCGGGAGTTGACTTTGACGCCTACGTCGCTCATGAAGTCCGCCCACTCCGGGTCTTCTTCCATGTAAGGCGTCAGGTCGACCAGTTTGTCCTGCATCATGTCGATCAGGTTATAACCGCCGGTGACGATGACGTCAGGCAGGTCGTCGGCGCTGTACAGAACCTTGAGCTTGTCGATGTAGTTTTGATCGCCCGGGATCTCCTCCATGACGACCTTGTACTGTCCGGCGTACTGTTCGTTGAACGTCGCCACGCGCTCGGCGGCCCATTCCGTCTGCGACGCGGTGCCGCACATGAAGGTGGGGAAGCTGATCTCGATGACGTCGCCGGACGCAGTGCTTCCGGAAGCTCCAGCGGGGGTATGGACAAAACGGATTACCACGAAAGCAACCATAGCATAGTCAACATGAAAAGCAACGTGAAATTTACAGCATTTTATGGTAAAGAAGATTTCTGAAATGATTTGACAATCAAAAACTGATGTGGTATATTTATATCATAAAGAGCGAAATACACCACATAACAGGAGGATAGGTTTATGAAATCAAAACGCTATTTATATGGGCTTATGGGCTTGCTCTCTCTATTAGGGTTTATTGGTATTTTC
>CALXIU010000163.1 GCA_944388415.1 uncultured Ruthenibacterium sp.
GGCGCTCTGTACCGCGCCGGCGCGCTGACGCGGCGCGACGCGGAGGTGCTTTTGTGCTGCACGATCGGCTCCGGTCCGGCGTTCGTGGTGAGCGCCGTGGGCGCGATGATGCTGCACAGCGCCTCATCCGGCGCGGTGCTGCTGGCGTCGCTGCTCGCGGGAAACCTTGTGTGCGGCCTCGCGGCGGGGCTTCTGCTGCCCGCCGGGGACGAGGCCGCGCCCGGCGCGGCAGCGGCGCCTCCGGGCGGCGGCTTCGTGGAGGCCGTGCGCACGAGCGTGCAGTCGATGCTGACGCTGTGCGGCTTCGTGGTGTTCTTCGCGTTCGCGGCAGAGGTTTTCCTGCCCGAGGGCGCGGACGCGGCCGCGCGGTGGCTCGTCTGCCTGCCGCTCGAGGTGACGAACGCGTGCGCGGCGGCCGCCGGAAGCGGGACGCCGCTGCGCCTGTACGCCTGCTGCGCGTCGCTGAGCGCGATGGGCGCGAGCGTTTTCTTCCAGGTGAGAAGCCTCGTGCCGGACGGCGTCCGGCTGTGGCCGCTGGCGGCGTCGCGCATCGTGCACCTGCCGGTGTCGCTCGCGTGCGCGCGGCTGCTGCTTCGCCTCTTTCCCGCCGCCGCCCCCGCCGCCGCGCCCGCGCGGCTCTGGATGCCGCCCGACGCCGCGACGGCGGTCTTTCTGATGCTGTGCGTCGTCCTGCCCTGCTTTCCCCATTTACGGCGGGCGGAAAACCGTGTATAATAAAAAATATGTTTGAGGAAGGAGGCCGCGACCGTGTTCCGGAAGCCGTATTTCGGGGCGAACATCGAGCCCGCGTGCGAGTACTGCGCGCACAGCCGCCTTGCGCCGGACGGCAAAATGTATTACTGTCTGAAGGCGGGCGTGGTGTATCCGTACCACAAGTGCCGGAAGTTCCGCTACGATCCGCTGCACCGCGTGCCGAAGCGCCGCCCCGCCCTGCCGAAGTTCGACCCGGAGGAATTTCAACTGTAACGCCCCGCCGGACGGCGCGCATCGGCGCAGCCCGGCGGGGCGTCTTTCTCACAGCTCCATGTTTTCGACAAAGCTCTCGAGGATCGGCGCAAGCGTCTGCGAGATCAGCGCGCACGTCAGGATGATGTTGTAGCCGCTGAGCAGCACGAGATAGATCCTTCTGTTCCGAGTGCTCTTGACCTTGTACGCCATTGCGAACAGGAACAGGCTTGCCACGGCGAGCGCCGCGATGTCCGCGAACGCAATGACCATCTGATACGGCATTGACCACAGCGGGAGCGGAACGCGCGCGAACACGAGCGCCGCGACCAGATGAACGGCGGGCACCAGCAAAAGCGGCGCGATGCTGACGGAGTAATCGCTGTGTCCGGAGCGCACCATCACCACCATCATGCAGAGCGTGACCGCAAGGATCGCCGCGCATTCTGTCACCATTGCCAACACCAGCCTTTCCGCAAGGTTTTTACAGGTTCTATGTTACACGAAAAAAATATTTTCGTCCAGAGGGAAAAAGGGCTTGACGAATCAAAATTTTTCTGTATAATAAATAGAGCAGCCCGATGCTGCACATGCTACTGTGGCTCAGCAGGTAGAGCAGCTCACTCGTAATGAGCAGGTCGTCCGTTCGAATCGGATCAGTAGCTCCAGACCGCCGGAACGAACGTTCCGGCGGTTTTTCATTGCGGCGCAAAGGAGGAGACGCAAATGGCGGAACATTTCGCATTCATTCCCGGCATGACGATGGTCAAGGCAAACCGCTCGTATTCCGGCTCGCACGGCGGGATGCAGTGGAAGGTGCGTCTGGCGGAAAACGGGCTGGAGGTTCTGTGCTGGCCGATGCCGTGGTGTCTGGAAAAGACGGATGAAACGCTCGTGACGCGCGGCGAGGTCCCCTTCTCTGAGGACGGCCTGCGCGAGGCCGAGGCGTGGATCGAGGCGCGGTATGAAGATGAATTGCCGCGCTGGGAAGCGGCGCGCGCACAGTCGCTGCTGTAAATCTGAGTGTAAATAAAAACCTGCTTCGGCCCGATCGCCAAAGCAGGTTTTTCTGTCAATCCGGGAGCGTCCTTGCGGGCGCTCTTTTTTTATGGTTCCGACCGTTTCCGAAACTCCTCGCACAGCTCCAGAAAATGCTTGAGCACGAGGGGAAAATACTTGTCCCGGTGATAGATGAGCTTCATCGCGCGGCGGATGCGGATCTCCTCCGCGTTCAGAATGTGGAATTCCCCCTCTGCGGCCTCGCGCTCGACCAGCATCCGGGAGAGGATGGCGACGCCCTCGCCGAGGCGCACGGCCTCTTTGAGCGTCTCGATGTTGGTGCAGGTCCAGGCGCGGCGCATCTCGATGCCGTGCTCGAGCAGAAAGTTGTCGAACTGGTTGCGCTCGGTGCTTCCGCTCTCGCGCGAGAGAAGGCGCTGCTGAGCGAGTTCGTCGAGCGTGACGCTCTCGCGGCCGAACAGCGGGTGCGGCCTGCCGACCACAAGCACCAGCTCGTCGCCGCACAGGTCGCGCCGCACCAGTTCGGGCGCTTTCACCACGCCCTCCACGATGGCCGCGTCGAGGCGGCTCTCCATGATCTCCCGCTCGATGAACGCCGTGTTGTTGACGGTGACGCGCACGTCCGCGTCCGGCATCTCCGCCTCGAGCTGCCGCACAAGGCCGGGCAGGATCACCATGCCCGCCGTGACGCTCGCGCCCACGCGCAGGATATGGCGCGCCGACCGGTCGGACGCGAACGCGTCCAGCGAGTCGAACGCGTCCAGCGCGCGGTGCGCATAGGGCAGCAGCGCGCGGCCCGCCTCCGTCAGATAGATGCGCTGCGCGAGGCGGTCGAACAGCAGAACGCCGTAGTGCTGTTCCAGCTCACGGATCGTCTGGCTGACGGCGGGCTGCGAGATATACAGATCTTCCGCCGCCTTGCGCATCGAGCCGCAGCCGGCGACGGCCGCGAACACGCGCCAGTGACGAAGCGTCATGGAAGCTCCTCCCGGAAGCCGCCGTTGCGCCCGCAGGCGGCGGCCTCGTACAATTTGCCGTGCGTGAAGTAATTGTACGACCGGCACCCGCCCGCACAGAACGGCCCGTGCGGGCACGAGCGGCACGCGCCCGTCAGCAGCTCAGGCGTGAAGCGCCGGTTGTAGGCGAAGGCGTCCGGGTCGTTCCAGATGTCCGCGAGGCTTCTTGAGCGCAGATTGCCCTCGTTGAAGCGGTCGTCATACATGGATTCGCAGCCGCGCACATTGCCCACGCTGTCGATGCCGATGGCCGACAGTCCGGCGCGGCAGCCGGTAAAGACAGCCCGTCCGTTCGGGTTGCCGCGCAGCCAGCCCTCGCGCTCCGTAAAATAGCCGATGTTGTCCGCGACGCCGATGGGAAACGGCGAGTCCTCCAGATGGCGGTCGACAAAGTCCAGCACCGCGTTCACGTCGAAGCGGTGCGTGATGCCCCTGGCGGCGTTGCCCATCGGCGAACACGCCTGGATCTGCCACGCGCACACCGGTTTTTCACGCAGCACGGCATACAGCTCCTCCAGACGCGGCGCGTTCTCGCTGTGCAGCGTCGTGATCACGCTGACGAGGATGCCGCCGGCGGCGAGCGTGTCGAGCGCGCGGAGCGCCCGGTCAAAGCTGCCCGCCTGACGGTACGCGTCGTGCACGTCGCGCGGTCCGTCGATCGACAGCGCGACCGATTCGATCGGCGCAGAGCGCAGCCGCTCAACTATGTCCGGCGTGAACAGGAACCCGTTCGTGACGATGGCCACGCGCACGCCGCGCGACGTCAGCGCCCGGACGATCGTCTCCCAGTCGCGGCGCAGAAAGACCTCGCCGCCGATCAGCGAGACGCGCCGGCACCCGAGGTCCGCGAGCTGCCGCGCCACGTCGAGGCACTCGGCCGTCGTCAGCTCGTTGTCACGCGCCCTGCCGCCCTTCGAGCCGCAGTACTTGCAGGAAAAGCAGCACGCCAGCGTGATCTCCCACACGCACGAATCCAGACGGTACGGGACGCTCATCGCTTCCCGCCGCCGCTCGCGCCGTCCCCGACGCTGAAGTTCCGCGGGTATTCCGTCCGGCGGAGATGCTCGTCACTCCATTTGCGTAACTCCTCCAGCGGTCCCCAGACGACCATGGGAGGCGGCGTGATCCCGGCGGCTTTCAGCTCCTCGCACAGCCGGTCCCGCTCCCGCTGCTCCGCATACTGCCGTTCCCGCTCTTCCTGCATTTGCCGCATCACTTCCGGCGGCGCGTAAACACAGGCGGTGGGGGGCTCCAGGAAGGGAAGGGGATCCAGGGAGTCAAAACCATCGCTTGGTGTATGTCGGTCTTTCTTCTGGTCAGCCATATCTGTTCCTCCTTTTGATCTGTTTCGGTTTTATCGTATCATCCGGCGGACAAGAAGATGTCGCCCGCCGGGCGACATCTTTTGTCACCGCGCGCCGAGCAGCTCAAGGGTGCGCGCGTCCTTCTGCCCATGATAGAACTTGTCGAGCACGCGCCGGAAAACGTCCGGCGCGCCCGCGGCTGCGTCGAACAGCGTCATGCACGACCGCAGCTTGACGTCGTCCGGCTGTCCCATCACCGCCGTGGCGTCGTCAGTGTCAAGCGCCAGCAGGGCCTCGCTGATCTCAGTCAGGCGCGCGCCAAGGACGGGGTCGGCCAGATAAGCCTTTGCCTCCTCGAGGTCCCGGATTCCGTAGTACACAGCCATGGAGCTGCGTCCGAGCCCCTTCAGCTGCGGAAAGATGTACCACATCCAGTGGCTCTGCTTTCTTCCGCTTCTGATCTCCTCGAGCGCGCGGGGATAATCGGTCTGCTGCGCCCGGTGAAACCGCGAGAGATCTTCCGTCATTTGCATCCCCTCCTGTCATTGTTTTGCGGCGTACTTTTGTCAGATGTCTGAATCGACGACTCTGCTCATCCTCTCCGCGGCGCCTTTGCAGTTCTTTTCAAACTGTGCCGCGTAGGAACCAAAGCTGGTGTGTTCCCCGCTCTGAGGGATCAGGACGGGAAACAGGTGAACCGTGTCCGGCAGGCTGTCGTGAAGCCGGAAATCCGCCGCTCCCCCGCCCGCCTTTGAGACAGGGAAAACGAACCCGCCGTGCCGCGACTGCAAGATGTGCATGTAGCTGATGACCTGATAGAGGTCGTTGCGCACGCTGTTCCAGTCCTTTTCCCCAGCGTACAGCGCGCCCCATCCGGCCTTGTATTTTGCATCAAAGAGAAAGCGCCGGCCGCCTTTTTCCACGGTGAAGTCGAGGATGATCGTGTGGCTGTGTTCCAGCACTTTCGTCTCGCTCTGCGCGTACAGGCGGCAGTCCTTCACCTGAGAAAACACGGCTTTTTCCAGAAAGAGCTCCCACATTTTGTCGATCGCGAACACCATGCCGGACACGCGCGACGCGCCCGTCTGGAACGTGTCCAGCCCCCGGCGCTGGACGATCAGGCGCGCCGTCCTGCGCAGCGGTTCATATCCGCTGTAGACCGTGTGCGTGATGGGGCGGCCGGTCCGGTGCAGGATCGTCTGGTTCGACGGCGCGTGGAACGCGTCCATCGAGCAGGCGATCTGTTGCAGCCGGACGCGCAGGTCCGTGTTTTCCGCCAGCGCGTTTTTTACAAGCCGCCCGACCGCGCCCTGATCCCGCAGCAGGCAGTCCCGCGCGGCCACGATCAGCTGGTTCATCGGATTGTTCAGCGTGTACTCGCGGGCGGAATAGGCGCATCTGCCGTTTGGCATCGGGTTGAGCCGGATCTGCCCCGCAATGTCGATCGCGCCCTTCGGCGAGGCATCGTTGCGGTGAAACGTGCGGTACTCGCGGTACAGCCCGCGCGAGCACGCCTCCCGCAGCTGGTCTAAAAACAGCTTCGCGAGCAGCAGGTCCCACAGCTCGCCCGAGTCGCTGTCTGTCTTCAGTTCCGGGAAGGACGCGACAGGAATGTCCATCGCCCGGGACAAAACGTACGACAGAAAATAGTTTTTCTGCGCCGTCTGACCGCCGGGCCTGTCGAACCGCGACAGGATCTGGATGGAGTGTCCGCCGTAGCTCAGGACGCCTGCGTACTCCTGCGTGCAGTATCTCCCGTTGAACGGGGCGAACAGGCGCAGCCGGTTTTTCCGTGCGCCGCCGCCCTTCCCGGCGAAGAGCACATCGATTTCGATCCTTCCCTGATCCAGTTCCGACTGAAGTTCCGCGCACAGCTGCGCGCAGTCCACCGCCGGGCCGGACGACGCGGGAATCGTTCCCTCGACCGGCGAGTAGTCGTACAGCAGAAGGTTCATTCGTCCTCACCGCCGCCCGACGGCGCGGCCCCGTACGAGAACCAGACTGCCTCCAGCTCGCGGAGATGATCGTCGCACTTCTGGTCGCCGCGCATGTACTCCCGCAGCAGCGACTTCACGCGGTAGTCCCACACCCAGCGGAGGACTGTTTCGACGCTCTCCTTCGCCCCGCCGTCCGGCATGTTGGCGAACTGCCCCTGGCTGATGTCGTAGCCGGAGTTGAGATACGGCACCGCGGCCTTCATCGCGCCGTTGAACGCGACCACGTGGGCGGCGAGCCCGCCGGCCGGGACGCCCGCCTGCGCGCCGGTCAGGATGATCTGGTACTGCTTGTTGTCGATCAGCGCTCTCAGCGTTTGCTCGATGGTCGTTGCGGGCATCGCGGAACCTCCCTGCGGACTGTCGGTCGATGAAATTCCCAGAAACTGGGCAAATCGGAGAAGTCTGTCGGGCTCGACGTCCGGCTGCGCCCTGACGGCCTCGTACCATTGCCGCAGCGTCGTGTGCTCGTCCATCCGGTGCGCCCCGATCAGCTGCTCCACGCGGGTCTTGTAGTTCGACTGGTACAAATTGTTCCTGAACGACTGCGCGAGGCTCGTGTCCTTGGAGATGGAGCCCTGCTCGGCGCTCCACCGCAGCCCCTGATAATCGCCCAGCCGCTGCCCGCCGCCGATCACGATCGCAAAATACAGCAGGACGTCGATGCAGGTGGAATAGACGACGGCGCGTTCCTACCCGACAAGCAGCCGGTACTCCCCCAGAAACGCCTCCCACCCGTCAAAGTGGCTCAGGATCTCGCCAAAGGTGATGCCGCACACGGGTGTCGTGTGAATGCCCATTTTTTCAAAATTCAACGGATCGATGTTTTTTGCCATATCGAAAAAACCTTCTTGTCACAGAATATGGGGATCGCTCGCGACCGGCGGTCAGGAGGAGGCCCCGTCTCTGACAAGCAGAAGCACGGCCTCCGTGTGTTTTGTGCGCGGGAAGAGGTTCACCGGCGCGGCGCTGACGGTGCGGTAGCCGCGCTCAAGCAGCAGCGCGGCGTCGCGCGCGGCGGTGGCCGGATTGCAGCTGACCATCACGATGCGCGACGGCGCCATGCGAGCCACGGCGTCGATGGTGGCCGCGTCGCAGCCCTTGCGCGGCGGGTCGAGCACGACGACGTCCGGCGCAAGGCCGCTTTCCGCCAGCCTCTGCGCCGCCTCGCCGGCGTCCGCGCAGAAAAATTCCGCGTGCGTCACGCCCATCGCGGCGGCGTTCTCCCGGGCGCTCTCCACGGCCTCGGGCACGATCTCCACGCCGATCAGCTTCTTGCACGAGCGCGCCATCGACAGGCCGATCGTCCCCGCTCCGCAGTACAGGTCCAGCAGCGTCTCGCCGGGCTGCACGGCGGCCAGCCGCGCGGCCTCCGCGTACAGCAGATTCGCGCCCTCGGTGTTGACCTGATAAAACGACAGCGCCCCGAGCCGCACGGGCACGCCGCTCAGCTCGTCGCGGATGAAGCCCTCGCCGCACAGCACCGTGCAGCGCTCGCTCAGAATGACGTTCGTGTTGTCCGTGTTGTGGTTCAATACGACGGTGGAGACTTCCGGATGCGCGCGGCGCAGCCCGTCGCAGAACTCCCGCGCGCGGGGCAGGCGCTCGCCGTTGACGACGAGGCACGCAAGCACCTCGCCCGTCGTGACGGCGTCGCGCAGAT
>CALXIU010000164.1 GCA_944388415.1 uncultured Ruthenibacterium sp.
GGTGCGGATACCGCACGGTGTCATTCAGCGCGTCCAGCTCCGCAAATTCCCGCCGCAGCGCCTCGCGCTGCTCGTCAAAGAGCCGCTGCGCCGTCTCTTCCTCCCGCGTCTTGGCGTCGACGCTGCGCTGCGTGTCCGCCTCCTTTGCCTTGAGCGCCTCGACGGCTGCCTGCGCCTGCGCCAGCTCCCCGCGCTGCGCCGCCAGCTTTTGCACGCTCTGCTCCAGCTGCTCGTTCTCGCTCAGCGCGTCGTATTCCCGCTGCAATTCCGTGATCCGCCGCTCCGCCTCCCCGCGCGCCGCGCGCTGCGCGGACAGCGAATCCTCGGTGAGCGCGGTCTGCTGCCGGAGGTCCTCTGCCTCCTGCACGAGCTCCTGCGCGCCGGCGCGCGCCGTCAGGTAAAATTCGCCCTTTTTGCCGAGAACGAATTCGTTGTACCGCTTGTACTCGTTGCGCAGCGTGCGCGCCGCGCGCAGGCAATCGCGCAGGTTTTCCAGACGGTTCTGGATGTCGTCCATCTTCTCCATCGACTGCACCATCGGCGCGATGTCGTCCTCGCCCAGCGGCTGCAACGATTCGTTCAGAAGACCCCGCACGAGCTCGGGCGAAAAGTCCTTGCTCAGCTTGGGCTTGCGGATGTCCATCAGCAGCTTGAGCAGCCGGTCGTACTGGTCGGCCTCGCGGCACCCGAACAGCATCCGATTCACCATCTGCTTGTACTCGCCGCTGCGCTCCACCCAGTTCTCGCCGTCGCCGAACTGGTTGCGCGCCTCCTGCCGCGTCAGCGCGATGCGCTGCGACCCGCGCGTGGAAAACAGCGGGAATTCCCCCTCGCCGCAGCCCACGCGCCGCCCGTCCGACAGGCAGAAGCCCCAGAAGTCGATCGGCTTGCCCTTGCGCGCCCGCAGCCCGATGACGAACGTGCGGTACAGCTTATGCTGCGGCTTTGTAAATTCCAGATACAGATATCCCGTGCTCTCCTCCGCGCCGCCGCCGAGGAGATAATACTCCATCTTGCGGTCCTTGCTGCCGAACGAATCCAGGCGGTGCGGGCGCATGTCGCCGTCCAGCATGAAGGGGATGAAGCTCTGCGTCGTGATGGATTTTCCCGCGCCGTTTTCGCCGCGCAGCAGCAGGCGGCCTTCGCTGAATGTGAACTCCTCCCAGTCGTAGAGCCAGAAATTGACAAAGCCGAGCTTATTCATCTGCCAGCGTTCGAGCATGTCCGGACCTCCTGTTGTTTGGGTAGATCCCGTGCCACAGCGCGATGGCCGGGTTGAGTGTGACGACGCCGCCGCGCTCCTCGGCAAAGTCCCAGTAGGCGAGCTCGTCCAGCACGTCCTGCACCAGGGCGGAGAGCTCCTTTTCCGCGAACGTCTTGCCCCACTGCGCGCGGTACTCCCGGCGGCACGCGTCCAGCTCGCGGGAGAACGCCTCGAGCGGCAGGTGCACGCGGTCGTCCGGGCCGTGCGGATACGCGCCCAGCGCGATCTTTTCGCTCAGGCGCTCAAACAGCAGAAGCAGCACGTCGCTGAGCATCTGGTCGCGCGGAAACAGATCGCCGCACGGCGCGCCCTCATCGGGAAGGAAAAACGCCCCGTTGTGGTAGACCTGCAGCTTCCCGCCGATCGTCTCGTCCAGCACCTCCTGCACCTTGCCGCGCATGTTTTTGATGTACGCGTAGACGGCGTCCGACGGCTCGTCCCAGTACGCGGCCGGGCCGAGCGCGAGCTGCCGGAACACGCGGTAGGTGCGGAAGACGCCGCGCTCCTGATCGGGCCCGTCCTCCGGCTGCTCGAAGTCTCGCACCGACTGAAACCCGCTGATGTCGCGGTGAAAGTTGACGCTGAAAAAGCGGGAGAGCCCTGTGTTCTCGTAGAGCACCTCCTGCTCGCGGTGCTCCTTGAAGCCGTCGCTCTCGCCCTCGCAGCTGCGCACGAGCCCGGTCTGCTCCGCGTATTGCAGCACGCGCACGAGCGACGTCCGGTGCTGATACCGCTCCCATGAGAGGTCGGGGCAGTAGGGCTTCAGGTGCGCCAGCAACGCCTGTGTCAGCTCCGACAGCAAAAAGCGCTGCCCGTCGTCCTGATCCTCCAAAACGAGCAGCAGCCCGCACAGGAGGCAGTAGTCGCTCACGCTCGTGAAGCTGCGGATGCCGAACGCCGGCGCGGCCTTCGCGGGCTGCTTGACGAGGCGGATGACCTTTTCCGTGCTGACGATCTCCCAGCCGAACTGCTCGCGCAGCGCGCGGCGCAGCGCCGGCAGCTTGCGGCGCACCTGATAAAACAGCTCCCGGTCCTCGTCCCGCCGGACCCAGAACCGGTTCAGAAGGACGCGAAATTCATCCATGGTCCGTCACCTCGTCAAACGTCAGGCAATAGGCGGGCATCGTCAGGTCGCCGTCCGTGCAGTGCAGCACGCAGACCTCGCCCGGGCGGCACGAGAGCGTGTACGTCTGCCCGTATTCCGTCCGCGCCCGCTTGCTTGCGTTCGCGTTCGCCCGCATGATCCACGACAGAAAGCTCAGCCGCACCTCGGGCGTGATCTCATCCTCCAGCGCGGCGAAGTCCAGCCGTCCCATGCGGATGTATTTTTCCAGCTGGCGGCGGTGCGCTTCCTTGCGCAGCAGATATTCCTGACGCTGCGCGGCCTTCTCCATGCTCTTGTCGCGGAAGATGCTCTTCTCGCGGGGCGGGCGGCCCGGCCGCTGGCGGTTGCGCAGCGTGTACACGAACGGCTGCGCGTCGAAGCAGCTGCCCGATCCATACAGTTCCTCCGGCTGAAGCCCCGTGAGGTGCACCGCGCGCTGCGCGCCGAACACCATGCCGGACAAACAGTGCGCCTGCCCGACGTCGGTGCACGCGGAAAACAGCTCCAGAAATTTCTTGTACTCGCTCTTGCGGTTCGCGCCGCCGCTGTGCGCCTGAATGATGAGCTCCGCGTTCATCAGGATGCGCTGGATGATGTCGTTCGCAAGTTCCGTCACGTGCTGGCTGTCGCTGCGTCCCTCGCCGTCGGGCACAAACCAGTGATAGAAGCTCTGCCAGAATCCGTAGACCTGACGGCTGAGCTCCTCGGCGTAATCCTCCCGCCGCTCGATCAGAAGCCCCGCGCCCTCGTCCAGCCTCGCGCGATACACCCCGTCCAAAAGCGCGCGGATCTTCTCGTCCGGGATGGACACGAGCATCCGCCGGATCTTCTCCGAGTGACGCTGCAATTCCAGCACGAAGTCCCGCAGATATTGCACGACCTTGTCCTTATAGAGAAGGAACTCCGTCGTCTGCAAAATGTGCTCAGCGTGGGCGGAGTAAAAGTCGCGCAGATAGTCCTGATACCGGTTGCTGACCTGACGGAAGTCCCCCTGCAACGCGTCCCACCACTGGTTGAGCGTCTTCGCGTCCGCGTCCGCGGGCGAGGGCATCCTGTCGACGTCGTCGAGGATGCGCTCGAAGAGCAGGGAGGGAAGCACCGCCGTGCGCAGGTCGAGCGCCTCGAGCGACAGCGCCATGCGCTCGATCTCCGTCGCGATCTGCGACATCGAATAGCTGAACTGCTTGTTCTTGTACTCCGCGATGCTTGCCGGCCGGTGCGCGTCCTGGATCGGCACAAGGTTGCGCCAGCGGCACAAAACCTGTAAATCCTGCTCGAGCTGGTCGGCCCCGTACTGCGCAAACCGGTCGTCGGCGCGCAGCAGATTCAGGATCTGCGCCTTGTTCAGCCAGACGTTCGCCTTCTGCGATTCAAGATAGAACGTCCGCATGATGGCGCGGTACCGCCATGTGTTCTCCGTGTTGAGATAAGCGGTCTCAGGAATCTCGCGCAGCGCACTGTCAGAAAACGGCATACGATCCCCCGCACTTCGTGTTTTTTGTAAAAATATTCTTTTTTCAGTATACTCGAAAAGCTGGACGATAAAAAGGTCACAGACAAGGAGCCAAAGGAAAACGGCCTCATTTTGGAAAATTGAACAAACAGGGGCAGAGATGCTGTACAAAACAGCGAAAACCGAACCGACAAAAACCGGCGCCCCGGATGAATTCAAGAGTTCAGAAGAAAAGGAAGAAACAGGAGAAAGCTGCAAGTTCTGCGTTTTGCGAACAAGAAATGCGAAATTTGAAATAATTTTGTTCATGTCAATAAATGCGTTTTAGATGACATTTCCGGCCACATTTTTTGGTTGAATTTTGGCGGTTTGAAGGATATAATTGAGATTAATTCTAATTGTCATACATTTACCGTATTTTGTAGGCGAGCGGAGTAAAAATGACAGAAAACGTTCAAGTTCTCGATTCAAAAAGAAGCATCATGGGGGATGTGATGGGACGTTTGGAACAGGAAAGAAACAGTGTAGTACAGAATTACATGGCGGGCGCGCAGTCCGCGGCCCTTGACACTGCCGAATACAAGGTCCCCGAATTGGACCGGCGCGCCGTTTTGCGCGCGCACCGTACATATTGGTTTTTCAAGCGGATGCAGGATGTTCTCTTTTCTTTGATTGCCCTGCTCGTTCTGAGTCCTCTGATGGCGGTTATTGCCCTTGTTGTCTGGATCGACAGCCCCGGCGCCAGCCCGATCTTCTCGCAGGACCGCGTCGGCAAGGACGGCAAGTTGTTCAAGTTCCTGAAATTCCGCAGCATGGTGCCGAACGCCGAGGCAAAGCTTGACGATCTTCTTGACCAGAACGAGATGGACGGGCCGGTGTTCAAAATCAAAGAGGACCCGCGCATCACGCGCGTGGGACGCTTCATCCGGAAGACGAGCCTGGACGAGCTTCCGCAGCTGTTCAACATTCTGACGGGCTCGATGAGCATCGTCGGCCCCCGTCCGGCCCTGCCGCGGGAAGTGGAGCAGTACAGCGATTATGAGCGCCAGCGCCTGATCGTCACGCCCGGCCTGACGTGCTACTGGCAGATCCAGCCCCATCGCAACGACCTCACGTTTGACGAGTGGATGGAGCTCGACATCAAGTACATCCGCGAGAGAAGCTTCTGGGTGGACTGGAAGATCATCTTCGGCACCGTCCGGGCTGTCATCGGCATGGACGGCGTGTGACGAAAAAACTCCGCATA
>CALXIU010000165.1 GCA_944388415.1 uncultured Ruthenibacterium sp.
AACAAACGAATGAACGGCAGACTTGCTCGTTCTTTGGGTATGACCACAGAGCGCCGTGCCAGCATCCTGAAGATCTGGCGCAAAGAGGTCAAACCTCTTGTGCAGGAAGCAACCGATCATCCAGAAATCTTTGATGAAGAATCGTTTGATGCGCGGCTGTGCACAATCTTTGATAGAGTCCGGCAAGAAGAAGCCGCTGCGGAGCGACGCAGACAGGAAGAAGCCAATAAGAAGCGCGGGAGGCAGAAAAAGCGGTAAGATATTCTTTTCAGCACGGAGAAGCAATATTACAATTTGGTTTTCGAGTTCGTGAACCCTCTATAATAATTCGTGCCAAGTTGGCACGAATTTTGGAAACGCATCCTAAAACAACTCTGATTTTAATTCAGACCAGATTGGAACAATTAGTCTTTCACCAAAAATTGAAAAGATCTACTTGCAGAAAAATCGGACCAATTTGGTCCGATTTGAGGCTGTCGAAAAAGCCCACTGCGCGAAAACAGCGGGTGGCCTCCCCATTGAGGGGAGGCCACTCGCTTTTTCGCTTCATGTACTTTTTCGACAGCCTCAGCGGCGGGGAGAACGGATGTTCTCCCCGCCGCTTTTGTTTTTTCACGCGAGGTCGGCGATGGTCACGCCGTCCTGGCCCTCGTAGTATCCGCCGAGGCGGAAGCTCTTGACGCTGGGGTGCTTGCGCAGATGCTCGTGCAGGCCGCGGCGCAGCGCGCCGGTGCCCTTGCCGTGGATGAGGTAGACGGTGGTGCGCCCCGTCATCAGCGCGTTGTCGATGAACAGGTCCGCCTCGTGGATGGCCTCCTCGACCGTCATGCCGATGAGGTTCAGCTCAAGGCTGGCGCTGCGGGCCGCCTGCCCGGGCTCCGGACTGCCGGAGCGGAGCGGCGCGGGCGCACTCTTTTTGGGCGCCTGCTGCTTTTGCGGCGCGCACAGCTCGCTGAGCGGCACCTTTGTGCGGATGACGCCCGCGCGCACCTCAACCATGCCCTTCTTGTCGGGCTTTGCCAGCACGATTCCGTTTTTACCCAGCAGAGCCAGCTGCACTTCCTGCCCGACCGTCACGCTCTTGAGCGGCGTAAACGTCTTTACGGGCGCATGGACGACGTCGGACTTCGCGAACAGCTTTTCGGTCTCCTTGCGGGCGATCTCCTTCGCGCGCGCGGCGCGCTGCGCGGCGGACTGCGCGCTGTCCTTTTCAAGGCGGCGCATCTCGTCCATCAGATCATAAGCGCTGTTTTGCACCTCCTGCACGACGGACTGCGCCTTGTCGCGCGCGGCGGCAAGCTCGCGCTCGCCCTGCGCGATCAGCTCGTCGCGCTTGCGGCGGGCCTTTTCAAGCTCGCGCTCCGCGCCGTGGCGCAGGCGCTCTGTCTCCTCCTCGCCGGCTTTGATCTGCGCCTTGAGGTCGTCGAGCTGCGCGAGGATGGCGTCGAAGCGGCGGTCCTCGCTCGAGAGGTGCGCCTCGGCGAGCGAGATGACCTCCTTCGGCAGGCCGAGGCGCTCGCTGATGAGGAACGCGTTCGACTTCCCGGGCACGCCGATGCTGATGCGGTACGTCGGACGCAGCGTCTCGACGTCGAACTCGCAGCTGGCGTTCTGCACGCCGGGCGTCTCGAGCGCGAACAGCTTGAGTTCGGCGTAGTGCGTCGTGGCCATGATCTTCGCCCCGGCGCGGCGCAGATGCTCGATGATGGCGACGGCGAGCGCCGCGCCCTCGGCGGGGTCCGTGCCCGCGCCGAGCTCGTCCATCAGAACGAGCGTGTCCGGGCCGACGGCGCTCATGATCTCGGTGATGTTGCGGATGTGGCCGGAGAACGTGGACAGGCTCTGCTCGATGCTCTGCTCGTCGCCGATGTCGGCGAGGATATCGCTGAACAGGCACACCTCGCTGGACTCGTGCGCGGGGATGAGATAGCCGTGCTGCGCCATCGCGCACAGAAGGCCAGACGTTTTGAGCGTGACCGTCTTGCCGCCGGTGTTCGGGCCGGTGACGATCAGCGTGTCGTAGTCAAAGCCGAGCGCCACGTCGATGGGCACGGCCTTTTTGCGGTCGATCAGCGGATGGCGCGCGCGGATGAGCTTGAAGCGGCAGTCGTCGCGCACGGAGGGCAGCATCGCGCCGAGGTCGAGCGCGAGCTGTCCCTTGGCGACAAGCACGTCGATGGAGAGCATCGCGTCGTAGCTGAGCGTGAACATCGGCTCGATCGCGGCGACCGCGCCCGTGAACGCGGCGAGGATGCGCTCGATCTCCTCGCGCTCGAGGCTGCGCAGCTGCATGATGCGCGCGTTCGCCTCGACGACGGCGGTCGGTTCGACGAACAGCGTCGAGCCGGACGACGAGACATCGTGGATGACGCCGCCGACATCGCCGCGGTGCTCGGCGCGGACGGGCACGACGAAGCGCCCGTTGCGCAGCGAGACGACGGCATCCTGCAGGTATTTGTTCGTGTTCGGGTTCTTGATGATGGCGTCGAGTTTGTCGCGGATGGAGTTCTCGGCGGCGCGGATCTTGCGGCGCACGTCAAAGAGCGCGTCGCTGGCGCTGTCGGCCATCTCGCCCTCGGGACTGATGGAGTCGAAGATGTTCTTTTCGAGCTGCGGCTGCGGGGACAGCGCATAGAACAGGTCGTCGACGGGCAGCGCGTCGTGCTCGGTGCTCTGATACCACAAGGCGAGGTTGCGGAAATTGCGCAGCGCCTCGGCGCACTCGAGCAATTCGGGCATCGACAGCATACCGCCCTTGACGGCGCGGCGCACCGCGTCGGGAGCGTCGGGCACGTTCGAATAGCGCGGCGAGCCGTTTTTGATGAGCAGCGTCATCACCGCGTCGGTGCGGGCGAGCGCGTCGCGCTCCTCGTCGGCCGTGGCGCACGCCGCCTCGCCGAGCAAGCGCTCGCGCGCGTCCTCGCACGTCAGGTGCTCGGCGGCGCGGGCGAGGATCTTGTCAAATTCCAGTGTTTTCAGATATTTGGGCGTCATAGTTTCCCCTTTTATGGTCTTATGCCAGAATGGTCTCGAGAAAATCGAGCGTTTTCATCGGCTTGTCGAGGCAGAGGGCCGCGTACTGGCCGACGGCCAGCGACAGATGGGCGAGCGCGTCGCCCGTCAGCGTGAACGAGAAGATCTTCGCGTCGTCGCTGAACACGATGTGGCGCATCGCGGCGAGCGCCGCGGCGGAGACGTTCGGCGCAAGGCCGCGCTTCGCCGCGCAGTCCGCGCAGAAAAAGCGCGCGTTCTCCGCGTCGAAGTAAAACGCAGGCGCGTCCGCGCCGCCGACGCAGTCCGCGCACGCGACGAGGTCGGGCATGAAGCCCGCCTGCGACAGCGCGCGCAGCTCATACACCGCTTTGACGAGGCGCGGCGCGCGCTTTTTCTCCGAGAGGATGTAAAATGTGTTCAGCAGCAGGCGCAGCTGTTCTTCCGCCTCCTCGCCCACCGGAGAGAGCGTGGCGGCCAGTTCGGCGCAGTACATCGCGAGAGCCATCGCCTCGACGTCCTCGCGCAGGCCGAAGAAGACGTTTTTGACGCTGGCCTCGTCGACGCTGTACATCGTCTTGCCCTCAAAGAGCGTAAATTCGGAATAGCAAAAAAGGCCGCATGCGCTGAAAAGCTTGTTTTTCAGGCGCAGGCTGCCTTTCGCGGACGCGCTGACGATGCCGTCAGGCGTCAGGATGGAGAGGATCTGGTCGGATTCCCCTGTTTTGGTCGCACGAAGGACGAGTCCCGTCGTTGTCGTCCGCATCTTGTTCATCCTTTCCCGCGTCCTTTCCGGCGCGGTAGCGCAGATAGGACTCGATCGTTCCATCGTGCGCAAATGATTTCCATTTGTTGTCCAAGGCAAATGCTCCCTTCCCCGGAGGATTTGCCCCATTGTACCGCACCCGCGGTGAAAAAACGTGTCCGAACGTGCGGGCCTGTCACCGGGAGAACCCGAAACTGTTGAGCAGGCGGTCGTCGTCGCGCCACGAATCCTTCACCTTGATCCAGCATTGCAGGTTGACCTGCGCGCCGAGGAAGCTCTCGCAGTCGGTGCGGGCGGCGGTGGCGATCTTTTTCAGCATCGCGCCCTGCTTGCCGATGATCATTCCCTTGTGGCTCTTCTTTTCACAGTAGATGTTGACGTCGATGTCGATGAGGTCGCGGCCCTCGCGCTCCTTGAAGCGCTCGACCGTGACGGCGCAGCCGTGCGGCAGCTCGTCGCGCAGGCAGAGCAGCAGCTTCTCGCGCACGACTTCGGCGACGAGCACCTTCTCCGGCATGTCGGTGTAGGCGTCGTCCGGGAAGTAGTGCGGGCTCTCGACGGCATACTGCGCGAGCAGCTCCAGCAGCCCGTCGCAGCCCTCGTTTTCGTAGACGCTCGTGGCGCACACGTGCTCGAACACGCCGAGCCCGCGCAGAAACTCCTCGCGCGCGGCGAGGTCTTCTTTCTGTTTCAGCGTATCCGTCTTGTTGACGACGGCGACGGCGCTGGCGCGGCGGGCGCGGATCTCGTCCACGAGGCCCTGCTCGGCGCTCGTCAGCTCGCCGTACGGCTCGAACAGCATCGCGACGACGTCCACCTCGGCCACGCTGTCCGAAGCGGTCTTTGTCATGCGCTCGCCGAGCTTCGTGCGCGGCAGGTGGATGCCGGGCGTGTCCAGAAACACGTACTGCACCGGCCCTTTCGTGAGGATGCCGGTGATGCGTGTGCGGGTCGTCTGCGGCTTCGACGTCACGATAGCGACCTTCTCGCCCACCAGCAGGTTCAGAAGCGACGATTTGCCCACGTTGGGACGCCCGACGAGGGCGACGAATACGGATTTTGTGTCAAACGGCAATTTATCTTTCTCCTTTTCCGAAGCGGAACACAAAGCGGTACGCGGCGACAAGCGACGCCGCGAACAGCAGGTCCAAGACCGGATGCGTCATGGCGAACCAGAGGATGCGGCCCAGCACGCGCAGATCGAAAAACAGCATCAGGCCGCACACGGCGCTGCCGATGCTGAATACGAGCACAGCCGCGGCGGCCATATCCTTGACCGCGCCGGCCGTGAGGTAGCGGTCGGGCGACGGGCGCTCGACCGTGCGCTCGATGCTGGAGTTGACGAGTTCCAGCGCGAGGACGCCGCACACCATCAGAGTGATGAGCATGTACTCCACACGGCTGAAATCATAGAACAGGGAGAACAGGTACACATAGCACGCGGCGCACAGGTGGAAGCGCATGTTGCGCTCCTCGCGCACCGCCGTCACAAAGCCGTGCGCGGCGTAGCGGAAGCTATCCGCCCACTTCCCGCCCTGCCGGAACATGTCAGACCTGATCGGGGCTGTAGGACACGGTGCGCGGCAGGCCCAGCTGGATCAGCGCGGCCTCTTCCTTCTCGCGCATGCGCACCGCCTCGAGGCCGCCGGCCTCGTGGTCATAGCCCAGAAGATGGAACATGGAATGCACCGTCAAAAACGCCACCTCGCGCTGGAGGCTGTGGCCGTAGAGCTTGGCCTGTTCGACCGCGCGCTCGAGCGAGATGACGATGTCGCCCAGAAGCGCCGCGCCCGTCTCGGGGTTGCGGTCGTACTGGCCGTTCTCGCCGAGCGGGAAGCTGAGCACGTCCGTCGGCTGCGGCTTGTTGCGGTACTGCGCGTTCAGCTCGGCGATCTCGGCGTTGTCCACAAAGGTGACGCTGATCTCCGCCGGGCCCTCGAACTTTTCAAATTCGAGCACCGCGTGACAGGACCGGCGGATCAGAATCCGCAGGCCGGACGGGACCTTAACGGTGTTCTGCTTGTTGGTGATGTAGACTTTGTGAGACATAGTCAAACCTTCTCTTTCCTATCGTTTCTTCGCGCCGGCCGCCCGGTCATAGGCCTTGATGATCTCCTGCACAAGGCGGTGGCGAACGACGTCTTTTTCTGTAAAGTAAATCATGGCGATGTCCTCGACGTGCTTCAAAACGCGCAGCGCGTCCACGAGGCCGGAGCGCGATTTGTCGGGCAGGTCGATCTGCGTGATGTCGCCCGTCACGACGACCTTGGAGCCGGTGCCCATGCGCGTGAGGAACATCTTCATCTGCTCGGGGCTGGTGTTCTGCGCCTCGTCGAGGATGATGAACGCGTCGTCGAGCGTGCGGCCGCGCATATAGGCCAGCGGCGCGACCTCGATCAGCTGCTTTTCCATCAGCTTCTGATACGTCTCCGCGCCGAGCATGTCGAACAGAGCGTCGTACAGCGGGCGCAGGTACGGGTCGACCTTGTTCTGCAGGTCGCCGGGCAGGAAGCCCAGCTTTTCGCCCGCCTCGACGGCCGGGCGTGTCAGGATGATGCGGCTGACCTCGTGCGCTTTGAACGCCTTGACAGCCATCGCGACGGCGAGATACGTCTTGCCGGTGCCCGCGGGGCCGACGCCGAACGTGATGGAATGTTTGACGATGGCCTGAATGTACGATTTCTGCCCGAGCGTCTTGGGCCGAACGGGCTTGCCCTTCGCGGTGATGGCGATGAAATCCCCCGTGAGCTCCCGCACACGGTCCTCGTCGCCGGAGCCCGCCAGTGTGATGCAATAGCGGATGGACTGTTCCTCGAGCGGCGTGCCGCCCGCGAGCAGTTGCAGCATCGCGTCCACCGCGCGGCCCGCCGACTGCACGGCCTCTTCCTCGCCGGAGAGTTTGATCTCCGTACCGCGGCAGACGGCTGTCACGCCGAACGCTTTTTCCACGATGTGTATATTCTCATCGCAGCTGCCGAACAGCGCGAGCGCGTCGTCGAGGCTGCCCACCTCGATCAATTTTTCCGCCACAGGAACACCTCGATCCGATCTGATTTGCCAGTTAGATATAGTATATCACAAGTGGAAACCGAGGAAAAGTCCCTGCGCCAAAATTCATCCCGCGTCCGCGGGGATCTCAGGCTGCAAATCGACGGTATACGGCGCGGATTCGGCGATGTCCGCGAGCACCGTATACCGCAGCGTCACGAGCACGCCCGCCTCCTGCTCCTCGACCGTTTCATCCCGGGCGAGGATCTCGTACTCGTCAAACGCGTCGTTCAGCGCGTCATGGATGCGGCTGCGCGCGATGTCCGCCGCCTGCCGCGCCGTCAGGGAAAATGCGTGCGAAACGCGCCGGCGCACCGTGCGCGTCTCGAGCGTGGCGGGCAGGTGCAGCCCGAAAACCGTGAGGGGCTGCGCCGTGACGGAGACGTCCGCGCCGTCCTCCCCGGTCTGTTCTCCGAGCGGCAAACGGCCGAGCGGCGTGATGAGCGACGCGCTGCGGCCGATGACCGCGCCCTGCGCCTGCACCTCAAGTTCGTACGGAATGAAGCAGCGGAACACGCGCCGCGTCTCGGCCAGCACGTGCCCGCGCGCGGCGCTGTAGAGCACCTTGCCGGTGCGCTTGCCGACCGTCGCGGCGTTGACGAGCAGCTCGCCGCGCGCGACCGCCTGTCCCGGTTCCACCTCGATGTAGCCTCCCATCAGGTCGAACCCGCGCACGATGCCGTCGCACGCGGCGACGAGCACGGTCAGCTCCTCCTGCGTCTGCATCTCGGGCGCGGGCGCGCCGTCCGTCTTTTCCACCACGAGGCGGCCGTGGACGAAGTTGAACTGGAGCCATCCGTACTGCGGCAATCCGGAGAGGATCTCGCTCTCCGCGACGTTCATCTGCGCAACGTCGGCCAAAACGCCCTCGCAGACGCCGTGCTCGTACAAAAGCGCGCGCATCTGCTTTTCCTCGGCGGGCGTGAAGTCGTAGAAATCGATGCTCCACACCGCGCGCGGCTCCCAGAGGAGGATAAAAACCGCGAGCGCCGCGCCGAGCGCAAGGCCGAACCGGCCGCGCAGGCGGCGCAGGCGGAACGGCGCACCGCGCCGGGCGACGACCGCGAACTCGCACCTGCGGCGGCGTGCCGCGGCGCGCATCAGCTTCACGTCGGCGGGCGAGGTGTCGAACTCGAAGCCGAACTCGACGGCACGGACGTCCTCGATCACCGCGCCCAGCCGCGCGCAGTCGTTCAGAAAGCGCTCGCCGAGGCCGCCCGTGACGCGCACGCGCACGGACCCGTCCAGCCAGTGCCAGAGGCTCCGGGCGCTCATGTCGCGCCCCCGTAGAGAAATTCCAGCGAGGCGACGCGCCCCTGCACGGCGATGCGGTCGCGCCGGTAGAACGTCATGCACAGCGAGTCGCCCTCGACGCGCACGTTCACACCGCCCATGTCGAGCTGGATCATCGTGTCCGTGTACGCGACGATGCCTCGCGCGTTTTCAAAACACAGTCCGCCCGCGCAGTCGATGTGCACGGCGGGCTTCGCGCACACGCGGCTGAACTGCGCCTGCGTGCCGCCGGAGAAGATCGCGCGCGGCGAGAAACGCGCGCGTCTTTTTTTGGCCGTCATCTGTCATCCCCCCGAAAATCCGGTGTCCTTCCCTCATATATATCGTGTCAGGGGGTGTTTTTATGTTTGGTTTCCGGCGCTTCGGCGCACCGCTCTGCACCGGCGCGATGCTGACGCTGGCGGCGATGGCGTTTCTGCGGCCGGATGCGGCGGCGCGCGGCGCGGCGGCAGGTCTCGCGCTGTGCGCGCGCAGCGTCGTCCCGGCGCTGTTCCCGCTGCTGGTGGCGTCGCAGCTGATCGTCAGCAGCCGCGCGGCCGCGTGGTTTGCGCTGCCGATGCGCCCGTACTTGCGTCTTCTGCGCGTGCGCGGGCGCGCCGCGGCGTCGGCCCTGGCGCTCAGCTGGCTGGGTGGCTTCGCGTGCGGCGCGCAGAGCATCGG
>CALXIU010000166.1 GCA_944388415.1 uncultured Ruthenibacterium sp.
CGAACGATTGCACCACAGCGGCGGGCAGCGTGAGCGTCATCACAAGGCGCGACACCGCCGCGCCGTCCTCCCGGTGCAGCACCCCCGCGCATTTGAGCGCGTACGCGCCGAACAGAACCGCCAGAAACGACAGCGGTTTGAGCAAAAACATATTCTTTCCCCTCTTTCCAATTCTTTTATTATAGCCGCTGCGCGCCGTTTGCACAAGAACAAAAATATCCTTGCCGCGGGGTACGCGGCAAGGATATTTTGTATCATTCGCGCAGAAGGTCGGTGCGGATGTCCGCGCCGAGGGCGGCGCGGAGGGCTGCGCGCTCGGCGGCGAGGCAGACAGCCAGCACGCCGAGGGCGATCAGTGCGGCGCACGCGAACGCGGAGGCGATCAGCTGCGCGCGGAGCAGCGCGAACATGTAGTTGCCGACCAGCTGGCGCGCCACCCGAAGCCACAGCGCCGCCCCGACGGGCAGGCCGATGCCGAGGCCCCACGCGCAGCGCAGAAGCGTCTCGCGGCGCAGCATCCGCGCGACGTCGCGCTTCGTCATGCCGGCGCTGCGCAAAAGCGCGAACTCCCGCCGGCGCAGCTGCATCTCCGCGCCGACGGAGCCGAGCAGCGACGCGCCGCAGCCGACGGCCGCCAGCACCTCGAAGCCGGTGACGAACACGTTGAGCAGCACGGAGACGGCGCGCTGGTACACCGCCGTCGGGGACGTGGGCGTGAGGTCCTCGATCTGCCACTGCGCGCCGAGAAGGCCCGCGGTGCGCGGGATCGCGCCGAAGTCCGCGAGCGCCTCTTCGAGCGCGGGCGTGAGAAGCGACGAGTCGTCCGTGTCGACGAAGAGCTCGAACTCGCGCTTGTCCTCGCCCGTGACGGCCGTGCCGCGCAGCGCGTCGAACGCGCTCTGCGGCGCGACGAGCACGCCGGACGGGTAGAGGGAATTGTAGTAATTCTGCTGGACGACGCCGTCCGGCAGCGCTTTTTTGCACACGTCCGCGACGAAAATCGGCTGGCCGTTCACGACCTCCGCGAGCGTCTCTCCCGCGGCGAACGCGGCGCCGCCGTCCTCGGGCGGGGCGTACACGCACGCGAGAGCGCCGTCCGTCTGCGGCAGCGCACCGCCGTACCACGCGGCGAAGGTGCCGTCGTCGAGCGCGAGGACGACCGCCGCGCGCGACTCGCTCTCCCAGACGCGCCAGCCCGTGTGCTCGACGGCGTAGGACGTATCGTCCGTGACGCTCTCGACGGCGGCGCCGAGCCGCGCGAACAGCTCGGCGGTGTCGGCGTCGCGCACCCAGAGGTAGACGCGGTAGGAATACGTCGCGAACTGGCCGAGGTAGCCCTGCAGCAGCCCGCGCGCGAAGCCGTCCGCCGTGCAGATGAGCAGCGCGCACACGACGATGACGCTGACCTGTGTGCGGAAGCGCCCGCCCGCGCGGCGCGCGCTGCGCGAGGCGAGCAGCGCGGCGGCTTCCCCCGGCTCACGGCGGCGCACGCGGCGCGGGGGCGTCTCGGCCGCGCCGCGCACGGCCTCGATGGGCGAGAGGCGCGACGCGCGCCGGGCCGAGCCGGACGCCGCGAGCAGCAGCGTGACGACGGGGCACGCGAGCGCGAGCGCCACCGCCTGCGGCGTGATGACGAGGCGGATGTCGTTCACACCGACGGAGGTGAGGACGTCAAAAAACGGCCGCATCAGCCGGAATGTGACAGCGAGACCGCCCGCGGCGCACAAAACGCCCAGCGGCGCGGCGAACGCCGAGAGGAACAGCGCGTCGAGCCAGACGCTCTGGCGCAGCTGGCGGCGCGTCGCGCCGGCGCTGGCGAGCTGGCCGAGCATCCGTGTGCGCTGCGCGAGCGACATCGCGAACGTGCCGCGCAACAGCACCGCGAGGAACACGACGAGCATCGCCTCGACCGTCTGAGCCATGCCGAGGACGACGACCTGCGCGAAGTCGGATTCCAGCGAAAACGAGGTGGCCAGCGACGCGCCGCCGAACTGTACGGCCGCGAGCATGGCCGAGCACACGAGCGCCGACACGGCGGTGAACCACGTGCGCGCGCCGCCGCGCAGCCACTGCCGCCATGTGACGAGAAGCATCGCCTTCATGCGCGCACCTCGTCTTTCACGATGCGGCCGTCGCGCAGCCGCACGATGCGCTTTGCGCGCAGCGCCAGCGCCTCGTCGTGCGTGATCATCACGATGGTCTGGCCCGTCGTCTCGTTGAGCTGCGAGAGCATGCGCATGATCGCCTCGCTCGCGGCAGAGTCGAGGTTGCCGGTGGGCTCGTCCGCGAGCAGCAGCGCCGGGCGCGTGATGAGCGCGCGGGCGATGGCGACGCGCTGCTGCTGCCCGCCCGAGAGCTGGGCCGGGAACGCGCGGCGCTTTTTGTCGAGGCCGAGCCGCGCCAGCAGGTCGAGCACGCGCGCGGGGTCAGCCGTGCGGCCGTCGAGCAGCAGCGGCAGCGTCAGGTTTTCCTCGACCGTCAGAAGCGGCACGAGGTTGTAAAACTGGTACACGAGGCCGATCTGACGGCGGCGGAATACCGTCAGCGCCTCCTCCTTCTGATCGTAGAGCGACACGCCGTCGAGCGTGACGCGGCCCTCGGTCGGCGTGTCGACGCCGCCGAGCAGATGCAGCAGCGTCGACTTGCCCGAGCCGGACGCGCCCATGACGGCGACGAACTCGCCGCGCTCCACCGTCAGCGACACATTGTCGAGCGCGCGGACGGCGGCGTCGCCCTTTCCGTACACCCTCGTGAGACCTTCCACCTGTAAAAACGGCATGGTATCCCTTCCTTTCTGCACTCAGGATACCGGAGCCGGATGACAGCCCGGTGACGGCCGGGTGACAGGTTCGTCACCCGCGTAGAGACGCAGCGCAAAGCGCGGGCCCCGCGCGGTGTTTTCCGCCCGCAGGCTGCCGTTCTGGCCCTCGGCGATGGCCTTCGCGAGCGACAGGCCGATGCCGGCGCTGCCGGGCGCGGCGTTCTGGCCGCGCCAGAAGCGCTCGAAGAGGTGCGCAAACTCCGATTCCGGGATGGGCGCGCCGTCGTTTTCGACGGCGAACTCCGTGTAAAGCGCGTTCTGCGCGCACGAGAGCGTCACCGCGCCGCCGGGCTCCGTGTGCTCGGCGGCGTTTTTCACGAGGTTCGTCAGCGCCTCCGCCGTCCACGACGCGTCGCACAGGCAGGTGGCCGTCCCCTCGCACGCGAGGGTCACGCCGCGCTGTTCGCACAGCGGGGCGACGGCGCGCGCGGCGGCGGACATCACGGCCTCCGCGCTCGTCTCGCGCCGCTCGAACCGGACGACGGCCGCGTCGAGGCGGCACAGCTTCAAGAGCTGTTCGACAAGCCAGCGCATCCGCTCGGCGGCGTCCGCGACCTGGCGCGCGCAGAGCGCCTTCTCCCCGGCGGGGACGGCAGCGTCCTCCCAGACCTCCGTTTGCAGCACGATGGCCGCGAGCGGCGTCTTGAGCTGGTGCGCGATGTCGCCGAGGAAGTCGGCCAGAAGGCGCTTGTCGGCCTCGAGCGCCGTTTTCTGCTCGCCGAGGATGGTCGTGATCTTGTAGATGTCGTCGCGCAACGCGTTCAGCTCGCCCTCGCGCTGCGTGCGGATGTCGAGGATCTCGCCGCCGGTGTAGACGCGCGCGAGGTATTCGGACAGCTCGTCGATCTCCCTCGCGCGGCGCGCGCAGAACACAGCCGCGAGCGCGACGCACACAGCGCCGCATGCGGCGGTGAAAGCGGCCGCGCCCGCGCCGGAGAAAAGCGCGCCGAGCGCGGCCAGCGCCAGCGCGGCGAGCGCGAGCGACGCGAGGAACGTCTTTGCCTCCCGGCTTCTCATGGTCTGTCCTCCCAGCGGTAGCCGATGCCGCGCACGGTGGCCACGCGCGCGCCCTCGGCCCCCAGTTTTTCGCGCAGGCGCTTGACGGTGACAGTGAGCGTGTTGTCCTCGACAAACGCGCCGCCGTCGTCCCACAGCGCCTGCAAGAGCTGCCCGCGCTCCCACACGCGCCCGGCGTGCGAGACAAGAAGCAGCAACAGGCGGTATTCCTGCGCGGTGAGCGCGACGGGCGCGCCGTCCAGCGTGACCTGCGCCGCCTGCGCGTCGACGGCCAGCGCGCCGAAGCGGTAGTCCCGCTTTGCGCCGCGGCGGCGCAGCACGGCGCGCAGGCGGCTGACGAGCTCCCGCGCGCGGAAGGGCTTCGCGACGTAGTCGTCCGCGCCCTCCTCGAGCGCGCGCACGACGCTGTCCTCGTCGCTGCGCGCCGTCAGGATGATGACGGCCGCGTCGCCCGCTGCGCGCACCGCGCGGCAGACCTCGTAGCCGCTGCCGTCGGGCAGGCCGAGGTCGATGAGCGCGGCGTCGAACGCGCGCTGCTCCAGCAGCTCCCGCGCCCGCGCGGCGGTCGGGGCAATGTCGACCGTCCAGCCCTCAGCGCGCAGCAGCGACGCGAGCGGCCGGGCGATGATCGCTTCATCTTCGACGAGAAGCACGTGCATATGGCTCTCCCCTTTCGCTTTCAGTATACCGCATTTTGCCGCGCGCCGCGTGACGGATTTGTCACAAACGCTTCGAAGGCGCGTGCGGATGGTCAGGCTCTGCCGCCACCCCTCAGTCCCCTTCGGGGACAGCTCCCCTCAAAGGGGAGCCAAGGGCGTCAGCCCTCAAAGGGGAGCCAAAAAGGCCCGCGATGGTTTTCATCGCGGGCCCTCATGCATGTTTTAATAGCGGAACACGCCGGTGTAGACGAGCTTTGCGTCGCCCGCGAGGGTGACGCCGTGTTCGGTGTAGCGGACGATCATGTCGCCGCCGCGCGCCTTGACGGTGATGTCCTCGCCGCGCGGGCACTGGCCCGTCTCGACGGCGGCGGCCACCGCGGCGCACGCGCCGGTGCCGCACGCGGGCGTCTCGCCGTTGCCGCGCTCGTAGACGCGCATCTTGATCGTGTTGCGGTTGACGACGCGCACGAACTCGGTGTTGACGCGCTCGGGGAACGCGTCCGCGTGCTCGAACAGCGGGCCGACGGTCTCGATGTCGACGCCGTCGACGCGCGGGCAGAACACGACGCAGTGCGGATTGCCCATCGACACACATGTGACGCGGTACTCCGCGCCGCCCACGGTGAGGGGCACATCCACCGCGCGCTCGCCGCCGAGCGTGCAGGGGATGTTCCCGGGCTTCCACTCGGCGCAGCCCATGTCGACCTCCACCCAGTTGACGCGCCCGTCGCGCGTGTAGAGCGTCAGCGTGCGAACGCCGCTGGCCGTCTCGATGCGGACGGTGTCGCCATCGGCATAGCCGTTGTCGTGCAGGTACTTGCCGACGCAGCGGATGGAGTTGCCCGCCATCTTGCCCTCGGAGCCGTCGGAGTTGAAGACGCGCATTTTGAAGTCGGCCGTCTCCGAGCGCTCCATCAGCACGAGGCCGATCGCGCCGACGCCTCGGTGGCGGTCGCACATTGAGATGCACAGCGATTCGGGGCACGTGATCGCGCCGTCGAAGTTCTCGATGAAGATGTAGTCGTCGCCGGTGGCCTGCATCTTCGCAAACGCGAGGCTGGTCTTTTCGGCGCGCATGTGGTTGATGTCCACGAGCTCGGTGTTCGCCTGCGTGTAGCGGCTGGCGATGATGTCCGCCGTGGCGGAGGCCGTGTCGAGCGACGTGAACAGCGGCACACCGCACGCGAGCGCGTGGCGGTGCAGCGCGATGTAGTCGTCGATGGTGGCGTCCATCAGCGCGCCGGTGTAGACGACAAAGCTGATGCGGCCACTCTCGAGCAGGCGGAACGCCTCGTCGCCGCTGCCGATGTCCGCGATCTGCTCGACGTCGATGCCGAGGCTGCGGATGGAGGCGGCCGTCTCCCACGTGGCGTAGAGGCGGAAGCCGAGGTCGTCGAGCTTCTTCGCGAGCGAGACGATCTCGAGCTGGTCGTGCGTGTCGACACTGACGAGCACGCCGACGTCGCGGCCCGCGCCGGGGCGGCGCAGCGTCATGCCCGCGGCGGTGATGCCCTTGAACAGCGCCTCGTTGAGCGATTTGCCGAGGCCGAGCACCTCGCCGGTGGACTTCATCTCCGGGCCGAGGTAGGCGTTGGCGTCGGTGAGCTTTTCAAACGAGAACACCGGCACCTTGACGGCGTAGTACGGCGGCGTGCGGTACAGCCCCGTGCCGTAGCCGAGCTCGCGCAGCGGCGTGCCGACCATGACGCGCGACGCGAGGTCGACCATCGGGACGCCCGTCACCTTGCTGAGGTACGGCACGGTGCGCGACGCGCGCGGGTTGACCTCGATGACGTACAGCTCGTTGTGCCAGATGAGGTACTGGATGTTGACGAGGCCCTTCGTGCCGAGCGCCAGCGCCAGCTCGCGCGAGCACTCGACGATGCGGTCCATCATCTTGTCGTTGAGGTTGTACGGCGGGTAGACGGCGATGGAGTCGCCCGAGTGGACGCCCGCGCGCTCGACGTGTTCCATCACGCCGGGCATCAGCACGTCGACGCCGTCGGAGATGACGTCGACCTCGAGTTCCGTGCCGCTCATGTACTTGTCCACGAGCACCGGGTTCTCGATGCCCTGCGCGAGGATGCGCTGCATGTAGAGGCGCACCTCGTCCGCGTCGTGGACGATCTTCATATTCTGGCCGCCGATGACGTACGACGGGCGCAGCAGCACCGGGTAGCCGAGGCTCTCGGCCGCGGCGAGGGCCTCGTCGAGCGTCTTGACGCCCATGCCCTTCGGGCGGCGGATGCCGAGTTTCCCAAGCAGCTCGTCGAAGCGCTCGCGGTCCTCGGCCTGGTCGATGGCGTCGGCCGACGTGCCGAGAATGGGAATGCCCTGGCTGTGGAGGAAGTTCGTCAGTTTGATGGCCGTCTGGCCGCCGAACGCGACGACGACGCCGACGGGCTGCTCGACACGGAGGATCTCCATGACGTCCTCGTTCGTCAGCGGCTCGAAGTAGAGGCGGTCGGCGGTGTCGTAGTCCGTGGAGACCGTCTCGGGGTTGTTGTTTATGATGGCGACGTCGAAGCCCATGGCGCGCAGCGTCGCCGCGCAGTGGACGCTGGAGTAGTCAAACTCTATGCCCTGGCCTATGCGTATCGGCCCGGAGCCGAGGACGACGACGGTGGGATTGCCGCCGCGCCGCTCGCGCGCGTCGCAGTGCTG
>CALXIU010000167.1 GCA_944388415.1 uncultured Ruthenibacterium sp.
GCGCTGTCTTCCACAGCTTTGACCGTTTTGACAGCCTCTAAACCCTTGTACTGGCCGATTTTCACTTCCGGCTTGACGGTGACGGTGACTTTCAGCACGACGCCGTTGGTGAGATCCATCGAGAGGACCTCGGCCTCGGGGCGGTCGACCGGCTCAATGCCGGCCTCCTTGACCGCGGCCTCGTAGGCGTCGGGGAACAGCTCGTTGACGCCGTCATAGAAGAAGACGTCCGCGCCGTACGTCCGCTCGACCAGATGGCGGGGCGCTTTGCCCTTGCGGAAACCGGGGACAGTGTATTTACGGCCCTCGTGCTTGAAGGCCTTGTCAATAGCCTCGTTGAACGCAGCGGCGTCCACGGAGAACTGAAGTTCATGTTTGTTGTTTTCCAGCTTTTCGCTTTTTACGAGATTCATTTTATGTCCTCCAACCTAAAAATAGTCGCTATGCCCCATATTATAGCATATACGGGGACGCATTTCCACATCAAATTGAAATTTTTACAGGGCAAAAGCCGGCGCCGTCGGCGCTGACGAGGCGGTAGTCGATGCCGTCGACCACGCCCTGCACGGCGCGCCGGATGGCCGCGCCGTGCAGGTGGCCGTAGCAGCAGCGCTTCACATCGTAGCGGTGCAGGATGTCGATGATGTCCTCCGCGCGCGCGCCCGCGCACAGCGGCGGATAGTGCAAAAACGCGATCTTCGGCGCATCCCCCGCCGCCTCGAGCGAGGCGATGAGTCTTCCCTTCTCGCGGTTCATCACCTTTTCGTCGTGCTCCTCGCCCGCGTCGAACAGCCAAGAGCGCGTGCCGCACAGCGCGACGCCGTCGACGATGTGGCAATTGTTGTGCAGGAAGTCAAAGCTGTGAAAGCCGCACGCGTCAAAGAACGTTTTCATCTTCGTGACGGTCGTCCACCAGTAGTCGTGATTGCCCTTCATCAGCAGCTTGCGGCCGGGCAGCGCCTCCAGCCACGCGAAATCCGCGCGTGACTGCTCGAGGCTCATGCCCCACGAGATATCGCCCACGAGCACGACAGTGTCGCCTTCCGAGACGAGGCGCAGCCAGTTTTCGCGCAGGCGTTCGGTGTAGTTGTCCCAGCCGGGGAAAATGTCCATCGGCTTCGCCGCGCCGAGGGACAGATGCGTGTCGCCGATTGTAAAAACTGCCATTTTCCCCTCCTGCATACCGCGCCGCCCGCCGCGCATACTAAGAGCGCAAAGGAGGCGCAAAACAATGAATGAGAACCACATCCTCAGCGGCGTGAGCTGCGACGTGAAAAACTGTGTGCACAACAACGGCCACTGCTGCTGCACGGCCGACCGCATCACCGTGAAAAACCGCATGGCCATCCTCGGCGAGGAGACCATGTGCGACACGTACGAGGAAGCCTGACAGCCTTTTCCCCCGAAAAGCGAGCCTGCCCCGGAGCGGGGCGGGCTCGTTTTCTTTACAGCGAACGCGCGATCTCCGTGATCTGCGGCGCATCGATCGTCTGCGTGAAGCGCACCGCCTTTTCGCGCAGGCACGCGAGGCTGGCCGGGGCCTTTGTGCCCGTCAGCGCCTCGAGCGACGCCATCGCCGCGAACTCGTCGGCCGGGACGTCCGCGCCCAGCGCGCCGAGCACGCTGCCCGGGAATTTGTACGGGTTTGCCGTGGACAGCACGACGCACGCGGCGCCGGGCTGCGCGGCGCGCTCGCACACGCGCCACGCAACGGCGGTGTGCGGGTCCATCAGGTACTTCGTGCGCGCGAAGGTGTCGCCGATCGTCGCAGCGGCCTCGTCATCCGTGGCGCTGCCACAGCCGAACACGGCCTGAATGGCCGCGAGCGTGTCGGCGTCGACGGTGTACGAGCCGTTCTCCGCGAGCTCGCGCATCCAGCCCGCGACGCGCGCGGCGTCGCCGGTGACGTGGTACAGCAGTCGCTCGAGGTTCGACGAAACGAGGATGTCCATCGACGGGGACGTCGTTTTGTGGAACGGGCGGCGCGCGTTGTACACGCCGGTGGAGAGGAACTCCGTCAGCACGTCGTTGCAGTTCGACGCGCAGACGAGGCGGCGCACCGGCAGGCCCATGCGCATCGCGTAATAGCCGGCGAGGATGTCGCCGAAGTTGCCGGTGGGCACGCAGAAGTCGAGCGCTTCGCCGTCGCGCACTTCCCCGCGCGCGGCAAGCTGCGCGTACGTATAGAAATAGTAGACGATCTGCGGCGCGAGGCGGCCCCAGTTGATGGAGTTCGCGCTGGAGAGCTTTTCGTTCTGCGCGGCGAGGGCGTCGCGCAGCGCCGCGTCCGTGAACGCGCGTTTGACGCCCGTCTGCGCATCGTCGAAATTGCCGTTGACGGCGTAGACGGCGACGTTGCCGCCCTCCTGCGTGACCATCTGCAGGCGCTGTACCTCGCTGGTGCCGTCGTTCGGGTAGAAGACGGCGATGCGGATGCCCTCAAGGCCGGCGTAGCCAGCGAGCGCGGCCTTGCCGGTGTCGCCGGACGTGGCGACGAGGATCTTCGTGACGCTCGTGTCGCCGGTGAGCTTCTTGCCCTCGACGAGCAGCTTCGGCATCAGCTGCAGCGCGTAGTCCTTGAACGCGCACGTCGGGCCGTGCCACAGCTCGAGCACGTGGCGGCCCGCCTCCGGCGTCGCGACGAAGCCGGCCTTGCCGCCGAAGTTCGCGTCGCTGTACACGGCCTCGGCCGCGCTCGCGAGGAACGCCTCATCGTAGTCCGTCAGGAACTTCGCGAGCACCTTCGCCGCCGTCTGCGGGTACGTCAGGCCCGCCAGCTCGCGCACGTCGAGCTTCGGGAACTCGACCGGAACGAACAATCCGCCTTCGGGCGCGATGCCCGTGACGATGGCCTGCGCCGCGCTGACGCGCAGCGCGCTGTTACGTGTGCTGGTATACTCCATACAACTTTCCCCTCCTGGTTGTATCTCACGCTTCAAACGCGTTTTCAATGCAGTGGAGCCGCGGGATGAGTCCGCCCGTGCGGACCTCGACGACGTCGAACCGGACGCGCGGCTCATAGCCGAGGCG
>CALXIU010000168.1 GCA_944388415.1 uncultured Ruthenibacterium sp.
CTAAGCAGATTTGAACTGCTGACCTCATCCTTACCAAGGATGCGCTCTACCGACTGAGCTATAGCAGCAAATGGCGACCCGGATGAGGCTCGAACTCACGACCTCTAGCGTGACAGGCTAGCGTTCTGACCAATTGAACTACCGGGCCATCTGGCAGGGGCAGAAGGATTCGAACCCTCGGCACGCGGTTTTGGAGACCGCTGCTCTACCAGCTGAGCTATACCCCTACATGCGACCCTCGAAGGAAGGGCGCTTAAATAGCATACCCGTAATTTGCGATTTTGTCAAGATGTATTTTTGCTTTTCCCGCAATTTTTTTTGAAACCGGGTCCGCTCTTGCTTTTTTCCATTAAATTCGATGTAATGCGCCGGCGATTTACGATCAAAACGCCAAATTTCTAAAATTTTACGAAAAACAGCGCAAAATGAATGGAATTCTGTGATACAATAAACGCGAAGATGGACAAGCGCGGCCGAAAAACGTCCGTGCGTCAATGCGTTAAAGAAGAAAAAGGAGCGTGCCGTCTGTGCAAGCGAAAAGTGCGAAGGAATTTTTTTGTTTCGAAGAGCGTGTTGCGGATCTCGGCCTCATCGCCCTTCCGGGCGCGGAGGAACTGACCGCAAAAATCAACGAGCATCTCATCCGCTGGTCCCAGGAGGCGGGGTTCAATCAGGAGTCTTTCCTGATCGAGAGCGAATGCCCGCGCTTTTCCTCCGGTGACGGCAAAGGCCTCATCAAATCCACCATTCGCGGCGACGATCTTTTCCTTGTATCGGATGTGGGCAACTACAGCCTGACGTATAACATGTACGGCCAGGAGAACCGCATGTCGCCCGATGACCACTTCCAGAATCTGAAGCGCATCATTCAGGCTGCCAGCGGCAAGGCGCATCGCGTCAGCGTCATCATGCCGATCCTGTACGGCAGCCGTCAGCACCGCCGCAGCTACCGTGAGAGCCTCGACTGCGCCTGTGCGCTGCAGGAGCTGCAGGCGATGGGCGTCTCGAACATCATCACGTTCGACGCGCACGATCCCCGCACGCAGAATGCCGTGCCTCTGATGGGCTTCGACAACTTTATGCCCACCTATCAGGTGATGAAGGCGCTGCTGCGCGTTATGCCTGATATCAAGCTTGACCGCGACCACTTTATGGTCATCAGCCCGGATGAGGGCGCGATGAGCCGCAACATGTACTATTCCTCCGTGCTGGGCGTCAACCTCGGCATGTTCTACAAGCGCCGCGATTATTCGCGCGTCGTTAACGGCCGCAACCCCATCGTCGCGCACGAATACCTCGGTGAGAGCGTGAAGGGCAAGGATGTGTTCGTCGCGGACGACATCATTTCTTCCGGCGAGTCGATGCTTGACATCGCCGAGGCGCTCAAGGCACAGGGCGCGAACCGTATCTTTGCGAACGCGACGTACGCTATCTTTACGAACGGCCTTGATTCGTTCGACAAGGCGTACAGCGAGGGCAAGATCTCCGGTGTCTTTGGCACGAACCTGACATACCGCACGCCTGAGCTGCTGAGCCGCGAGTGGTTCCACGAGGTCGATGTGTCGAAGTATATCGCCTATATCATCGCCGCCATCAACCACGACATGTCTGTCTCCGCCATCATCGATCCGCACGAGAAGATCCACGCTCTGCTTGAAAAGCGCGGCAAGATCTGAATTTCATGATCCACAAAGTACGCCCGGCGTCCCGAGGGACGCCGGGCGTTTTGTCTTAAAGGGCGGCAAAGCGCTGCGCGCCGCGCCGCATCAAAAGAAGCCACAGCGCAAGCGACGCCGCGAAGAACAGCGCGGCCAGCGCGAGGCAATATCCCGCCACGGGAAGCCGCGCGCCGAACACATACGGCAGATACGCCGCGCCGATGGCCGCCATCCCGCCGAAAATGCCGCAGAACGCGCTCATGGACTGCTTGACGACATAGACGTCGTTGACTGCGTCCAGCTTTGGAAACAGCAGATTGATCCACAGCCCGCCGACCGCGACAAACGCGCACACGCCCAGCCAGAACAGCGTGACGCACACCGCAACGGACGGGGAGACCTGCACCGCGACCGACAGCAAAAGCGCGGAGATGAGCGCGCAGGGCACGGAGAGCGTCAGGTTGAACGCGGCCTTTGCGCCGAACAGAAGACGCGGCGGAAGGGGAGCGGATTTCAGGATCCAGATCGTCTTGCCTTCCAGACTGATGGACACTGCGGTGGTACAGACAGTGGCAAGAATGGCGGCCCCGCCGAAGGCCCCCGCCGGAAGGACGGCGCTCACGCCGCCGATGAGGGACACGAACTCCCGCACGCGGGTCAGGAAGATCAGCGCAGCCGCGCTTCCACCCACGGCGATGATCCCGCCGAACAGCGTGTTGAACACGTAGATCGGCGAGCCGAAATACCGGCCGGCCTCCTTTTTGTACAGCGCGAGGAACGCGCCTTGCGCGCCGAGGCGCGTCAGACGGTAATCCGTGCGAAGCAGCCGGGAGGAAAGCCCGGATAAGATCGCCTTGTAGCGGCGGCACAGCAGATATGCCACCGCCAGAAACGGCAGCAGGCACGCCGCCGCGAACACGAGCGCCGCCCACAGCTGCGGCCGCATCATCAGTCCGAACGCGAACAGCCATGTGTCGAGCGCGGATTGCACGCTCTCGCGGTTTTCCAGCAGCGCCGCGGGCAGGTCATTGATGAAAAATGAGCCTGCGAAGATCGCGCCGAAGAACAGCAGGTACATCAAATTCATCCACAGCGCTTTGCGCCGCATCCGTGACGCCGCCAGCGCCGAGAGAAAGCCGGTCAGCGTCCCGAGCAGCGTCGAGAGGAGCGGAAGGAAAAAGATGTAAACCGCCGACCGGATCACAAAGACCGCGCCGAATCCGCCGGAGTACGCCGCAAATGCCGCGCACGCGGGCAGCATCCACAGCCCGACGAACACGAGGTTTTCCAGATACAGCGCCAGCATCTTCGAGAGCATCACCGTGAACGCGCTCACGGGCAGCGACAGCAGCAGGTCTGTGTCGCTCCCGCCGAACACGACGCCGCCCGCCGACGCGAAGGTGAACATCAGACCGGCCAGCACGCCGATGAGTGCCATCAGCGGCAGCAGAAATTCCAGCAGGCCGAGCGCGGACAGTCCTTCGCCGAACAGAAAGCTGTACGTCCCTGACAGATAGAGGGCGAGGACTGCGAAGAACAGCAGCACGGCGCCCGGCCCGAGCGCGCCCTTTTTCGCGCGGCCGAGCCGCAGCGCCGACAGCATTGCCCGGAAGTTCACACGTGTCAGCACCATGAGCTTACGCATCGCCGTCGCCCTCCTGCGCCAGTTCCAGAAAGACGGATTCCAGATCGGAGTTGCCCACGACGTCCTGCGTCGAGCCCTCTTCGACGAGCCTTCCGCCCCGGATGATGACGATGCGGTCGCACAGCTTCTGCGCCACCTCCAGAATGTGCGTCGAGAACAGCACGCTGCCGCCGCGGTCGCACACCTCGCGCAGAAAGCCCTTCATCACGTGCGACGCCTGCGGGTCCAGCCCGACGAACGGCTCGTCCAGCATCAGCAGCTGCGGCTCGCGGATCAGTGCCGAGATCAGCGCCAGCTTTTGCTTCATGCCATGGCTGTACGAACCGATCTGGCTGCCCAGCGCGCCTGTCATACCGAAAGCGTCTGCGTATTTCTGCACGCGAAGAGTGCGCTCGCCGGCGGAGATGTCGTACAGGTCGGCGATGAAGTTCAAAAACGAAACGCCCGTCATGAAGTCGTACAAATCGGGGTTATCAGGCAGAAATGCGGTCAGGCGCTTGGCCGCGACCGGCTCGGAACGGATATCGTGCCCGCCGATGCGGACCTCGCCCTCCGTAAAATCCAGGATGCCCGCCGCGCAGCGCAGCGTCGTCGACTTGCCCGCGCCGTTGTGGCCGATGAATCCCGTGATCGCGCCGCGCGGAGCGGTGAAGCTCAGGTCGTCCACCGCGCGCCTGCCGCCGGAATATGTCTTCGACAGATGCGATACTGTCAGCATGAAGATCCCTCCAGAAAGAAGATGGGTGTTCAGGCGTTTGCCTAAGCACAAAATACCATATTTCTGGCTTGTGTCAAGTGGTGGAAATCATTTTGTGATGTTTTTCACGAACGCTTGACAACGCCGCGCGGCGCACTATAATAAGTTTGGTATTCTGAGAAAAGGAGAGAGACG
>CALXIU010000169.1 GCA_944388415.1 uncultured Ruthenibacterium sp.
GGACAGCTTCAACGAGAACGGCATCACCACCGGCGAGATCATCAAAATGGAGGGCTGAAGCATGCCGAAAAAAGCGATCCAGCAATTCATGCTGGGAACGGTTTTAAACAACGAAACGCAGGCGCGGGAGACGCTGGCCGCCGCAAAAGCCGCCGGGTACGACGGCATTGAACTGTGCGGGTTCATGATCCATCCCACAGGCTTTCTGGTGCGGATGCTGACGAAGGCCGCCGGAATGCCCGTGGGCAGGGGTGGCAATCTTGACTGGCACAAGCTTGTGCGGGAGGCCGGGCTGGAAGTGGTCAGTCTGCACACCGACCTGGGCAGTCTGGAGCGGGATACAGCGGACGTTGCGGAGGAAGCCGGGCGCTTCGGCACAAAGTACGTTGTCATCACCGGCATGTACCGCTTTGATTACGGTGATGAAGCCGCCGTGCGCGATCTGGCCGCGCGCCTGAACAGGGCGGGCACGGCGCTCGCGGAAGAACACATCGAACTTCTCTACCACAACCACAACTGCGAGCTGCGCCGCGTGACCCCGAAAAAACGGGCCTATGACATTTTGCTCGAGGAGACGGACCCCCGCTACGTCAACTTTGAATTTGACAGCTACTGGTTCACCGAGGGAGGAGCCAATGCACTGGCGTAGATGCAGCGCCTGGGACCCCGGATGAAGCTGTGGCACATCAACGACCGGGGCACGCGCATCAAAGGCAGCGCCGTGACGCCGATCCTGAAAACCGACAGTATGGAACTGGGCACCGGCAACATGGATCTGGATAGCCTGACGCAGCAGGCGCTGGCTGTCCATGTGGACGCCGTGATTTTGGAGAGCCACCGCAACTGGGTGGACACCTCCCCCATCCGGAGTTTACAGGTCAGCGCGAAATACCTGCAAACACATCTGTAAAATATGATCCCCGCGGAACGGTTTGTTCCGCGGGGATTTGCTTGTCATGATGCTCTTTATACTGTGTGCGTCCCGGACTGGAGCTGCAGCGTTCGACCGTCGGGGAGGATTACGTCCGCAGTCATATTGGCGGGGATGGTGAATTCATAAACCACCGTACCGCCCTCATACCGCCAGCCGCTGACGATGCGGCCCACGGGGGAACCATACACAGCCCTTGCGTGTCCCAGCGATTTGTGCGGGACGGGCGCGATGGTCAGTTTGCCGTCGGCCAGACGGATGCCGCAGACACCGCCGAACAGCCAGCCGCAGACGGCGCCGTAGGAGTAATGATTCAGCGACTCATGAGGCTTTCCCTCGGCATCGATTCCCGTCCATGTCTCCCACACCGTGTTGGCGCCCTTTCCCACTTCATACAGCCAGCCGGGGGCCTCCGTCTGCAAAAGCAGGCGGTAGGCCGTCTCCGCATAGCCATATTCGGCCAGAACGCTGCAGAGATACGGCGTGGACAGGAATCCTGTGTTCAGGTGGTAACAGTTGTCCGTCACCATCTGATTCAGCGTTTTCGCAGCGGCTTTGCGTTCCTCTTCATTCAATAGTGCAAACTGAATGGCGCGCACATATTCGCACTGGCGGTCGGAGCGGATGACGCCGCTGTTCGTGAAGGCGGCGCGGTAGGCCTGTACGGCTTTTTCAGAAATGTCGCGGTACTTTGCAGCATCCTCTTCCCTGTCCAGCACTGCGGCGATCTCCGCCAGCAACCGACCGGAATAGGCCAAATACGCCGTGCCCACGCTCTTGCGCGGGTTCATCATCGCCTGCATGGGGGTGATGTCGGGCTCGCACCACTCGCCGTAGTCCAGACCGTTGAGCACCGTGTACTGCGCGTATTCGCCGCCCTGCTGTTCGGCGGTCGTCTGACGGGCGCGGCCCAAAAGAAATTCATACCAGCGCCGCATCATTTCGTAGTTGTCGGCCAGAATGCGCCGGTCGCCGGTGCGCTTGTACATCGCATAGGGAACGAGGATGGCCGCGTCGCCCCATCCGGCGGACATGCAGAGCATCGGGGTCATAGCGCCCGGCCGGCTGTTCGGCGGCGCGATGTTCGCCATGCGGCCGTCGGGGTACTGGTTCAGACGGCACTCCGCCAGCCACTTTTCCACGACGGGATAGCAGTCCATCAGCGTCAGGCCCGTCTCAATAAAGACGCCCATATCGCCGGTCCAGCCGGCGCGCTCCCGGGTGGGACAGTCGGTAGGAATGTCGCAGAAGTTTCCCTTCTGGCTCCATACGCTGTTTTTCACCAGCTGGTTCACGGCCTCATTGCCGCACGTGAACGAGCCTGTCACGGCCATGTCGGAGTAAACCGCGTGGGCGGTGAACACTGCGCCTGTCAGATCGGCCTCCGTCTCCACCTTCGCGTACTGAAAGCCCATGATGGTGAAGCTGGGCTTGAAGTGGTTCCGGCCTTCTTTGCAAATCAGTTCCAGCATCTGGGCGGTGCCGCCCTCTTTGTGCCGGGCGCGGTCCTGAAAGTTTTCCTGTGTGAAGTTGCCGTTTTCATCCAGCGCCTCGCCGCACGTCAGAAGCACTCTCTGCCCCGCATGGGCCGTCAGCTCCATCTCCACATATCCGGCGATGTTCTGACCGAAATCCAGCAGCGTCTCGCCATTTGGCGCGGTGAACAGTCTGCCGGAAAACGCTTCGTGCTCCCGGATGGGCACCGTGTTCATGCCGGTCACCGGTAACGTGCGCTCGTCCGTGCGCACGCCGTGCCAGCCGGTCAGTTCCCCCTCAAGGCGCGCGTCGTACACCTCGCCCTGCTGCATATCGTTCTGCCGGATGGGGCCGCGCTGGGTCGCTTGCATGGTCTCGTCCGAGACGCAAACTGTCTTGCCGTTCACCTCGAGCTGGAACAGAACGCCGAGCCGGTCGCCGAACAGATTGCGGTCGCCGTCCACGCCGCTGGTGCTGCGATGCCAGCCGTCGCCCAAGGCGATCAGCAGCTCGTTTTCCCCGCTGTGCAAAAGTGGTGTCACGTCATACGTCTGCGCGCCGAGATGCTTGTCGCCGGTAAAGCTGCCCGGCGCGAGCACCATGTCGCCCACGCGCACGTCGTTCAGCCACGCGACGTACAGTCCTTTGGCCGTGATGTACAGCCTCGCCCGCCCGGCGGGCGCGGTAAACGTCTTGCGCAGATAGGAGGCAGGACGATGCGGCGCATAAGGCTCCGCCGCCCCCTTGCCGGCGGCCTCCTTCTCCGCTTGCTTGCGCTCCCAGTACGGACGTGCAAAGGCGTTGATCGCATCTTCGTCGGAAATCACCGGCATTTCCGTCTCCGGGTCGACCCAGACGCCCTGCCAATCGCCCGCGTTCAGCCCCGTCTCAAAAACGGCGGATGCCTGCGCACCGGGGACGCCGTTTTCGTCCCACAGCCGGACGCTCCAGCTGCCGCGCACACGGGAGCCTCCGGCGGCGGGTGCATCGGTGTACATCACATTGCTCTGCACCTTGCCGCTCTGCCATATGATTTTTCCATTCGCTGAAAGTTCGATTTCATAAGCGCTCTGGCGGATCCCTCCGTCGCATTGCCAGGATAAAAACAACGGGCCGTCATCGATTCCCATCGCCTTTGTCAAATGATTCGTTTTCAGACAAACTGCTTGCACGGGCAAACATCCTCTCTTTTTCAACTAGAAGTTCCAACTTCATTATAGAGGAAAACCGTGTCTGGGGTGGGGTGAAAATTGAAGAAAAAGGGCAATGGTTGCAGAAGTAGAAACATCTTTTGGTTTCAAACGTCTGCTGTCTGTTCTATCCCTGTCAATGCATTTGCGGGACGCGGCGACATGATATTTTGATTTATCGATGCAATGTGTTATGATAGGAATATCAGAGGAGGGAGCAGAGGATGGAGATCACGATCCGCCGTCAGAGTGTCGGCACGGAAAGCGCTGAGGACACGCACGATGTTTCCCTTTCGGTCAGCTCACGGACGAGATTCAGCGATGTATTCCACGCTTTGATCCGACGCGGATATTTTCCGAACGATCCCGCCGGGGGCGTCTGGGTGCTGTGCTGCTGCGGCGATGATCTGCTCGCGTGGCACACGGGAAAACACGTTTTTTACGACCGCTTTCCGTTCGGCGAGCCGTGTATCCTCAGCGTCAAAGCATGGGCGCAGCCGGAGATCTTTTTCGCGTGGTACGCTTCCCCGCTCGAGCGGGCGCGTCATATTTTTGAGCAGTTCGGCGGTCAGTCATCCCAGATGGGACACGAGGGATTCTGGCGCGAATACGCCGGATGCGGCGTACCGCCGGAGGTTGAAACCGTGTGGCGGAGCGCCCTGCGGCCGTGACGAGACTCAGGCGGCCGGACGAAAATGCGAACTTGGAGTGAAAACATGACTTATTGCATGTCGGACATTCACGGAGACTATGAAATGTATCGTCGGATGCTGGAAAAGATCCGGCTTCGCGACGAGGACGCGCTGTATATTTTGGGCGATGTCGTGGATCGCGGCCCGGAACCGATCGCCGTTTTGCAGGATATGATGGCGCGTCCCAACGTGCGGCCGCTTCTGGGAAATCACGAGTATATGGCGGCGCGCTGTCTGCGCTTTCTGACAAAACAGATCACAGAGGAATCTGTTGCGGAGCTTTCCGCCGACCGCCTCATGGATCTGTTCCACTGGCAAAACGAGGGCGGCGCTCCGACGATCGAGGGATTTCGCCGTCTTGACCCCGAGGGACGGCAGGCGGTACTCGAATATCTGATGGAATTTGAACTGTATGAAGAACTTGAGGCGGGCGGTGAAAAATATGTTCTCGTCCACGCCGGGCCGGACCATTTCTCGGCGGACCGGCCGCTGTGGGACTACGAGATCCACGAACTCATCTGGACGCGGCTGGATTATTCGAAGGTGTACTATCATGACCGCTTTCTTGTGACAGGCCACACCCCTGTCGCGGCGATCCCCGGCAACGAACACCCGGACGCCATTTTCCGCGCCAACCGCCATATCGCCATCGACTGCGGCTGCATTCCGTACGGCTGCCTCGGTGCGATCTGCCTCGACACCGGCGAGGAGTTTTATGTCAAACGCACCATTCAGGCACATTGCCGGGATTGACATGTGAACCGGAAAGACACTGATCGGCTCGGCCGCATCCGGCGAGGGACTTGTAAATGTCTATCGCGGCACCGGCCGCGTCCTGATGACGCCTGTCGCATAACAATGTAAAAGCTCCTGCGGAGGGATTCACGTGAACCCTGTCCGCAGGAGCTTTTTGATCTCTGAAATCTTGGCGGGTCAGTCGAGAAAGACCACGCTGTCGTCATTGCCGATGCCGAGTTTGGTGTATGTCATTGTGTCGCCGTCGTATGTGCTGTACACGCCCAGATAATCCACGTCCGGCGCGATCTCCGCCTTGCTGTACGTCGTTCCGTTCAGGACAGTGTCGGGGCCGGTGCTCACAAGTCCGATGGCGCTTTCCGTCTCAACGGTGACGCCCTCGCAGGACACGAATACCTTGACGAAGTTGTCGTCCAGCGTCATCTCCCGGGAAGAGCCTTCGGTGGCCTCCTTGCAGGTGACGACACAGCCCTCACCGAAGGTACAGTCCGCACCAAGGCTGATCATCGCGTGATAGTCCCCCACAACAGTCAGTCCGCCGTTGAACGCGCAGTTGTCGAAATGAATGTTGCTGCGCAGCTGAAGTTCCCCGTTGCGCGTGCTGGCGGGATCGACGGTCACGGTGACCATCTTGTCAAAGGTCACGTCGTAGACCTCCATCGGCTCGCCGGCTTTGAGCTGATAGTCATACTGGATCTCCTGGCTTTCTGAGCCCGAACTCGCCGCCGGAGTGGAACTGCTTGCCGCGCCGCCGCAGGCACAGAGCAGCATCATGGCAAAGGCAAGAAACAATGCAGACATCTTTTTCATCGTTGAACACCCTTTCATTTCCGCTTGCGCAGCGTCCGGAGAAAACGCAGCGTCCCCTTCCGCCGATGCAAATGCGCGGAATGTGTGATAAGATGAATACGCTTGTCTCCTGCGGGATCGACCACAGCAGCAGATATTCCGCCTTGTGCTTGGCGAGGTATTTCAGCGTGTTTTCAAAACTTTTCTGGTAAAGAAGGTCATGGATGGTCTCAGGCGATGCGTTGACAAAAGCAACATCCACCTGACGCCAGAACCCCTCCAAAGCCCGTTCGAGATACCTGTCCATCAGGTCGTACTTGCTGGTGTAATACTTATAAAATGTCGAGCGGTTGATCAACGCCGCCTGGCACAGCTGTTCTACGGTGATCTTGTCGAAAGGCGTATCCGACAAACAGGAAAGCAGGGCCTGATCGATCTGTTTCATCGTCTTTACCACTCGGAGATCGGTTGACTGCACGGACGTTCCTCCCCCTCTTTTTTTCAGATAAACAACAATTCGACGCCCTGTGTTGCATAAACGTCAAAATCAAAAATCTTGATGGTAGGCAGGCTGCGAAAAGATTGTTAAAATAATAGCAAGCGGTTTACATTCTTTATTGTATCACAACAGAGGCGGCTGCACAAACAAGGATTTATTATCATGGTGAAAAGGAGTAAGTGAACAATGGCGTACAAGGTAATGGGCATCACTGCCGGACGAAAGAACGGCAACAGCGAAATCCTGCTGAAGGAGGCACTGACCGTCTGCGAGGAGCAGGGAGCGGAAGTGACGATGATCAATCTGCGTGATTTCAACATTCTGGATTGCACAGGATGCACAGCCTGCACCAAGGCGATGTCTCAGGGCAAGCACATCGGCTGCACGCTGGACAGCAAGGACGACAAGAAAAAGATCATGGACGTGATGCTCAATCAGGACGCGGTCATCTTCTCTGTGCCCACGTATGATCTGATGCCGGCGTCGGCCTATCTGACCTTCGCCCACCGCAGCCTGAGCTACGGCTCCGAACTCTTGCTGGCGCTGCTTGGGCTTGCACTGGGCAGTATGCTGGCCCCCATGCTGGCACATTCGCCCGCATATGTCCGCCGCGTCTTTCGTCAGAAAGTCAGCTGGCAGCGCTGACTGCTTCAAAAAAAAGGAGACAACCATGAAAGTTCAAAAATGGAATGACAACTGGCTCTTCTGGAAAAACCTGAATTCATTTGCACTGGATCCCTCCGTCCCCGCGCACGCGGTACAGGTCGACCTGCCCCACGACGCGATGCTTCTGGAAACGCCGTACGCTGACAGCCGCAACAAAGGCAACACCGGCTACCGCGACGGCGGCGTCTACAGCTATCAGAAAACGCTTCACATCGCGCCTGAGGACACGGGCAGGACGTTCTATCTGAAACTGGAGGGCGTCTACATGAACGCGCTCGTATACGTCAACGGCGCGCTGGCCGCACAGCAGCCGTACGGCTACACCGGGTTCTGCGTTCCGCTGCACGATTTCCTGAACGCCGGATGCGACAATGAGATCCGCGTGGAGGCGCGCAACAGCGGCATGACAAACAGCCGCTGGTATTCGGGCAGCGGCGTCTACCGTGACGTGTATCTGCTCTCGGCCGGAGAGGTCTATCTGCGGCCGGATGCCCTGCAAGCGGAGACAAAGGACGTCAGCGAGTCCTGCGCGCACGTGCAGATCCGCGCGCAGGTGCACAACCGCGGCCTTGTTCGCCGCCGGATGCGCGCGGCGCTCACCGTGCTGGACGCGGAGGGAAATCCCGCGGCGCAGACGGAGCTTCTGCTGACCGCGTTTCCGGGCGAGACTGTTCAGCTGCGCGAGCAGCTGACGATCCCGCAGCCGAAGCTGTGGGATGACCTCGAGCCGAACCTGTATGCGGTTCGCTGCACGCTGAGCACAGAAAATGGCGAGGTTCTGGACGAGAGCGAGACGTCGTTCGGCATCCGCACGCTGACGCTGGACGCGCAGAGCGGGCTTCGCGTCAACGGGCGCACCGTCCAGCTGCGCGGCGCGTGCCTGCATCATGACAACGGCCTGCTCGGTGCGGCGACATACGAGGAGGCGGAATACCGCCGTGTGAAGAAGCTGAAAGAGGCGGGATTCAATGCGATCCGCATGTCGCACCACCCGATGAGCCCCGCGATGCTGCGCGCCTGTGACCATCTCGGCGTCTATGTGATGGATGAGGCGTTCGACATGTGGACGCGCTGCAAGGGCGACTGCGACTATGCCCTGTCCTTCGCCGACTGGTGGGAGCGCGATGTCACGGCAATGGTGGAAAAAGACTACAACCATCCCTGCGTGGTGCTCTATTCGCTCGGCACCGAGATCCCCGAGATCGGCACCGAACCGGGCGTGCGCGTTCTGCGCGCTCTGAGCGAAAAGGTCAAAGCGCTTGATGCGACGCGCTACACGACCGTCGCCATCAACGGCGTATTTACCATCACGGACAAGATGGGACAGATCGTCGGCGGGATCCTGCGCGACATGCCTGAGGAACGGCGCGGTATGCTGGGGCTTGACAGCAATGTCAATGTGTTCATGACGGTGTTGGACAACTACATGGATCAGATCGTCACCGACAGCGCCGTCGCGGACAATCTAACGCTTGCCGCCCCGGCCGTGGACGTCGTGGGGTACAACTACATGACTGCGCGCTACACGGTCGACCGCGACGAGGCCCCCAACCGTGTGATCGTCGGCAGCGAGACGTATCCCGGCGAGATCGGGCGCAACTGGGAAACGATGAAAGAGTGCCCCAATGTCATCGGCGACTTCACGTGGACGGGGTGGGATTACATCGGCGAAGCGGGCGTGGGTGTGCCCGCCTATGCGCCCGGCGAAGGCGGCTTTGACGCGCTGTTCCCCTGCCAGCTGGCCTACTGCGGCGATATCGACCTGACAGGCTTCCTCCGTCCGGCCTCCTATTACCGCGAGATTGTGTTCGGGCTGCGGAAAGCACCGTATATCACCGTACAGGATCCCGCGCACTACGGCCAGCGCCTGATGAAGACAAACTGGATCATCAGCGACAGCGTTTCCTCGTGGACGTACCCCGGTATGGAGGGCAAGCCGGCCGTCGTGGAGATCTACTGCGGCGCGCCTGAAGTAGAGCTGGTGCAGGACGGCGTCAGCCTCGGCCGCAAGCCGGCCGGGCCGCAGCACAACTTCACCGCTCTGTTCGAGACGGAATACCGTCCCGGCACGCTTATTGCCATCGCATGGGACGGAGAGTGCGAGCTGGGCCGCATGAAGCTTTCCACCGTAGGCGAAGCCACCTCTGTTCGCGTGACCGAAGAAGCGGACGTGCGCGACTTTGGAAGCCACCTGCACTTCTATGAGATCGAACTGACGGATGAAAACGG
>CALXIU010000170.1 GCA_944388415.1 uncultured Ruthenibacterium sp.
AAATGATTTGGAAAAATCAATTGAGACAGCCCCTTTTTGTCAGTTCGCGGGGGTGATCCTGCACTCGAACGGGGCGAGCGTCTGCCCCTGGTCCCGTGCTTCGTGCGGGTTGTGGTTGATGGCCATCCGGATGCGGCTCTCGCCTTCTCCGCGGCAGACCACTTCCACGCCGGGTTCGGACGGCACGGGGGAGATGTTCTGTTCCGACGCGGCCTGTTCCAGAACGCGCGCCAGAAGCTCCTCGTCCAGCCCGCAGCCCAGATAGTACACGGAGCCGCGCTCCTGCGTCTTCCGGGTGACGGCGGCAAACTGCCTGTAGAAGCTGTCGCCGTAGCGCAGCAGGACCTCCGCGTCCGACACCTCCAGCATGTCGTGGAAGATGCCGCCCCGGCCCTGCGCGCCCGCGAGCGCGCCCTCGCCGTCCAGCGGGAACTCCTGGCCCTCCTGCAGGCTCTCCGTCTCCGTCACGCAGACGCCGGTGAAACCGTCGAAGTCCAGCGGGATCGGCTTTCCGAAGACAAGGTTGTTGTCGGCGTCCTTGACGAAGTCGCGGTAGGTGAGGACCGCGGTGCCGCCGCCGCGCACAAAGGCCCGGAGCTTCTCCTGAAACTCGGGTTTGGCAATGATCATCTGCGGGACGACCAGCAGCCTGTATCCGCCGAGGCTGCCGTCCGCGAACGTGGCCTTCAGGCAGTGATCCTTGTACCGCAGGCCGCCGTGCACGGGAAATTCCTCCCGCGTGATCTCGTACACCGGATCGTTCGTGGAGACCTCGGTGAGAGGCGGCACTTCCAGCTCCTCCGCGGAGCCGAGTTTTCCGCCCCAGTACAGGTGCCGCAGCAGGCCCTGATCGTCCACGCCGAAAGCATAACTGGTGGAATTGGTGCTGAGCAGGAAGACGTCTTTGTTCGTACTGACCGCGATACTCATAATTCTTTCCCCTACTTTCTGAATTTTTTGTGCTTTCCATAAAAAAGATATCACTCCGGTCGCATTCTGCCAACGTTTTTACTTAAAATTTTATTGTGCAGGAAAGATTTTCGTAAATTATTCACTAAATAAATTACTTCCATTTATGAAAAATGCAGAAGAGGGATCTCTTCTGCATGTTTTGTGTATTTATTTGTACTTTACGCTGCCCCGCTGTTCCAGCCGGCACGAGATGATGATCTGCTTGGGGTGGATCTTCTTCTGCCACAGCAGCTCCATACAGAAGGCCGCGGCCTGCGCGTTTTCCCGCAGGAACACTTCCACCGACGTCAGCGGCGGCTCGGAGAACTGGGACAGGCTCGTGTTGTTGAACGTGATGACGCCCACGTCGCCGGGGACCTCAAGCTCGTGCTCGCGCAGCGCGCGGAGCAGGCCGGGCGCGACGACGTCGCTGGCGGCGAAGATCGCCTCCGGGATCTTTTTCCCCTGCGCCAGATACTGGTTCACAACGGCGTAGCTGCTGGCGGAGTTCATGTCGCAGTCGAGCACGAGGTCCTGGTCGAAACAGCCGCGCTCCAGAAGGGAGTTTTTATAATAGTAGAAGCGGGGGTCCATCGAGAGTTCCTTTTTGGGTCCGAACGTGTAGACGCCGCCCAGATACGCGACGCTGTTGTATCCGTGCTCCCAGAAGCAGTCGAGGACCTGCCGCACCGCGAGGCGGTAATTGGGCACGATACTGCAATACTTCTCCTCGTCGGACGAGGAGTCCAGAAACACGATGTTGTCCGTGAAGCTGTGGAAATCCGAGATCTCCGCCTGCGTGAAGCGGCCGATGGCCACGACGCCGTCCAGCGGCAGCTCGTCGTTTTTGATGAACCGGCCCCGCTCGTCGCGGAAGAGCATCACCGTGGACCAGCGCTTTTCAAAGCAGGCCTCGTCCAGAAAGTTTTTGAGCAGCAGATAACAGATGTCCTCGAGAAGCTGCTCTGTCTCGAACATCTGCGCGATGCCGATGCGCTTTTCCGCCGGCCCCGTCTGCTTGTCGGCCTCCGGGGACTGGTTCGTCTGATACCGCTGCTGCACCGTGCGGTACCCCAGCCGCTTTGCCGCGTTCAGCACACGCTGTCTCGTCTCATGCGTCACGCTGAGGGACGGGTCCTGATTCAGCACCCTGGAGACCGTCGCCGAAGACACTCCGGCGAGGGCCGCGATTTCTTTCAGTGTCGCCATTGTGACCGCTCCCATCCAGTCAACGGCGGACGGGGGTAAACATCCCGTGCCGCCCCGATCTTATTACTAATAATTTTACTGCGTTCCGCTCTGTGAAACAAGTGGGGGCCGGAAAAACTTTTACACAAAATTTTCCTTCTGTTTTCCGGCGCGTCACGCGCCATGGACGTGCGCCCGGCGGTATTCGCCGGGCGTTTCGTGTTTGAAGCGGCGGAACACGCGGCTGAAATAGCTCACATCGCCGAACCCGCACGCAAGCGCGACGTCCGTGACGCTGTCCGGGGACGCGCACAGCATCTCCGCGGCGCACTCGACGCGGTAGTACAGCAGATAGTCGATGGGCGTGCGGCCCGTGAGCTGGCGGAACACGCGGCAGAAGTACTTCGGGTCGAGCCCGGCGTCTTCCGCGAGCCGGTCGAGCGTCAGCGGTTCGGCATACTCCTCGCGGATACGCCGCAGCGCGTTCTTGACGCCCTGCGTGCGCTTTTCCTCCCGGGCAGACCCCGCCGCGGCGGGGCGGTACAGCTTTTGGGTGAGCATTTCCCCGAGCAACTGCCAGAGAAGGCCCGTCGTGCTGAATTCGTAGCCGGGCTGTTCCTTCTCCATGGATTCGAACAGCGCGCTCACGAGACGTGCCGGGCGGCTGTGCGCGGCGAACACGCCCTCGAGCCGCGCGCCGGATTCCCGCAATCGCGCCAGCCGCTGCCCGCACACGCTCGCGCCCGGCAGGAAGCGCTCGAGGTCGAACACGACGCACTCGTAGATGCAGCCGTCCGGATGGCCGCCGTGGATGGAGCCGTCGGCCACGAGCGCGCAGTCGCCCGCGCCGAGCGTGAACGGCTCGCCGTTCAGCGAGAGCGCGAACGTCCCGCTCAGCACGAGGATCAGCTCGTGCTCCATGTGCCAGTGGAACGGCATCTCGTAGCGCGGGTTCGTTTTGTCCACATAATACAGCTCGATGGGGAAATCGAACGTGCCGCGCACGGCGCGCTCGTGGCTGGCAAGATACCGCATGGCGTTTCCTCCAAAAAGTGAATATCATCCTGATATTTCTGATTATACGCCGAGACAACCCGCCGCGCAAGCCTGTATACTGCAATCAGAACGAATCGAAAGGAGTGTCCCTCCCATGGACATCGGCCTCATCAAGGAACAGATCTGCGACGTGTGCCACAAGACCTGGCAGCTCGGCTGGGTGGCGGCGAACGACGGCAACGTCTCGGCGCGGCTCGAGGACGGCACGTTCCTCTGCACGCCCACCGGCATGAGCAAGAGCTTCATCACGCCGGAAAAACTCATCCGCATCAACGCGAACGGTGAGATCCTCGAGGGCGCGGAGGGCCTGCGCCCGTCGAGCGAGATCAAAATGCACCTGCGCTGCTACGAAAAGCGGCCCGACGTGTGGAGCGTCATCCACGCGCATCCTCCCGGAGCGACGGGCTTCGCCGTGGCGCACAAGGCCATGGACATGTACAACATGATCGAGGATGTGGCCGTCATCGGCAGCGTCCCGCTCACGCCGTACGGCACGCCCAGCACCACCGAAGTGCCCG
>CALXIU010000171.1 GCA_944388415.1 uncultured Ruthenibacterium sp.
CTCGTCGACGAACAGCACGCCGCCCAGCGCGCGCTCGACGCATTCGCGCGTCTTGGCCGCCGTCTGGCCGACGTATTCGCCCACGAGATCGGCGCGCGACACACAGACGACGCGGCCGGACTCGAGATAGCCCCGCTCGCAGAACAGCTGCCCGATCCGCTTCGCGAGCATGGTCTTGCCCGTGCCGGGGTTGCCCGTCAGGATGAAGTGGGGCGCCGGGCCGGTCACGTGGCCGAGCGCAAACGGCCCAAGCGCCTGTTTCACCGCGTCCATGCCGGCGAGGCCCATCAGCTGTTCGAAGGCCGGGCCGGGGCGGGCGGCCTCTGCGTTTTGGTTCTCCGTGGCGTGGAATGTATCCGTCATGTCAGGTTCCTCCTCTTTTCTTTGGAAAAACAGTTCACTGCTTCGACGTGACGCGCGTGATGCCGGCCGTGACGTCGCGCTGCTTCTCCGCGCTGTAGGGCGCCGCCGCGCGCGTCCGCTCCTGGCCCGCGGCCACGGCCTCGATGTTGCCCACGCGCGCGACCTCCTCGCGCGTGTGGTTGCCGTGGCGCTGCGTGCACGGGAACGAGCAGCCCTCCATCCCGTAGTCGCGCAGCTTCTCCGCCACCGCCTGCGCGATGCGGTCGCGCGTGACGGGGTCGTTGTCGGCGTTGCCGACGAGCAGCTCGACGTGGTTTTGCACGATGCCCGCCTTGTCCGGCACCGGTGTGATGACGACGGCGATCTGGTCGTGCGTGTCGGGGTTTTCGAAGATGGCGTGGTACTCCTCGCGGTTCTCCGTGGCGAAGAAGTCGCCGTCGGCGTCGATCATCGCGTAGCTGTCGCCGAGGATGGCGCCGATCTGCGCTGCCGTCTGAAAGCGCGCCTGCGACATCGCGAAATTGATGTGCGACGCGTTCTCCACCAGCGCCAGCTCCTCGGCCAGAGCGCGCAGCTTGGCCTCGGCATCCGTCAGCTCCTGCGTCGTCATCTCGTCCGCGCGCTCCAGCGCCTCGCGCAGCTCGTCGATGCGCGCGCGCACGACGGACAGCTGGCCGTTTGTCCAGTAGTCGATGCCGCTTGTGTCCGTGACGGTGCGGCCGTCCACCTCGACGGAGTACGCGCGGTTCAGCGCGGCGTCGAGGTCCTCCAGCAGCTGTGCCTCGCGCTGCTTGACGGACTGGAAGCGGGCGTTCCACTCGATCTGCGCGACGGCCAGCTCCTCCTTCATGTCCAGCGCGTCGTAGAACGCGTCGCGTCCCGCCGTGATGGCCGGGCCGTACTGGCCGCTCTTGATGTCGCTGTTCGCGTTCTCGATGCGGAGCGCCAGATGCCCGACGCGCTTTTTGTCGAACAGCTGCGCCGGGAAGCTTTCGCGCAGCTGCGCGAGGAGCCGCGCGGCCTCCTGCGCCCAGTACACGGCCAGCTCGCGCGCGCTGTTCTCCTTGTCGGCGAGCGCCTGCGCCAGCGCAGCCACCTTGCCGTCGACCGCGCTGATGCGGCCGGAGAGCTTCGCGTCCAGCGCGGCGATGCTGTGCTGCGTCTGCGCGCGCTCGTCGAGCAGCTGCCGGGCTGTGTCCTCGCGCAGGCGCTCGATGCGCGCGTTCATCTGCGCGCGCGTCTGGCCGATCTCGTTTTGCAGCGTCTCGCGCTCGGCGGCGATCTGCGCGCTCAGCCGGTTTGCCTGCGCGGCGTGCTGCGCCTGCATCTCGCGCAGCTTCTCGTTTTGCAGGCGCTCCTTCTCGCGCACCTGTGCGTCGAGGTCGCGCAGCGCGGCGCTCATCGCGCGCTGGTCGCGCTGCGCGAGCTCCTGCTGGCGGCGCATCTGAACCTCCATCTGCTGGCGCTCGTTCTCGAGCTGCCGGCGGATGAGGTCCAGCTGGCGCCGCGTCGCCGCGTTGACGCTGTTGCGGTCGTTGAGCTGGTTTTGCAGGCGGCTGATCGTGCTGCGCAGCTCGCGGATCTGGCGCTGCTCAGGACTGACATAATGGCTCATACGGATTCCTCCATCCTCAAAATTTCATGTTTCGAAATCGTTCCAACAGTTCGCGCGAGGGCACGCCCACCATGCGGACGCCCTCTTCGCCGAAGAAAAATTCCACCGACGCGGGCTTTGCCCCGTACTCCGCCGCCTGCGCGCGGTAGCGCTGCGTCAGCGGGATGGCCCGCTGGTTCGACGACCCGCGCCAGTTTTTGCCGTCGTTCAGCGCCTCCACGTACGCGCCGTCGATCAGCAGATCGCACAGGCTCAGCAGCCTGTGCACGGCCTCGTCGTCCGAGGCCTGCAGCTCCTCGAGCGTGCAGCCGGTGTAGACGATCACGCCCACGTCGCGCTCAGCCCGCGCGAGCTCGATCATCTCGCACAGCGCCGCCGCCTGCAAAAACGGCTCGCCGCCGCTGATCGTCACGCCCTCGCGGCCGGACTCCGCGATGCGCGCGGCCAGCTCGCGCGTGTCCACGAGCGTCCCGCCGTCGAGCGGGCGGCTCTGCGGCGACATGCAGCCCGGGCAGCGCCTCAGGCAGCCCTGCGTCCACACCGCGAAGCGCACGCCCGGACCCAGCGCCGTGACGCAGTCCTGCACGTCGTACACCCTCAGCTCCATCTTACTTCGCCGCGCCCGGCCGCGTCTGATCACGCAGCCGGTTTTGCAGCGCCTCCACGTCCTGCAACACGCCGTTCAGGAAGTGGTCGTACCGCTCCATCAGCGCCTTGCCCTGCTCGTTCATCTCGCCCAGCGCGTCGTTGAAGCTCATGATGTCGACGTATCCCTCCGCCTGGATCCCGGTCTCGATGCGCTCCAGTTCGGTGTAGTACGCTTTCATGTCGGCCAGCGTCGCCCTCGCCTCGGCGGTCTCTTTCACAAGGCGCTCGGCCTCGCCGTCCAGCGACGCGGCCTCCTTCTGCATCCGCTGTGTTTTGGTGCGGAGGCGTTCGATCTTCGTCTTGCGCTCGCTGAGCTTCCGCTCTGTCGTGTCGCGCAGCTGCGTCGCCTGTTCCTGTTCCTTCGCCAGCCTGCCGTACTCCTCCGCGGCCTTGACCGCGCGAGCCTCCGCGTCGTCCCGCTGCTTGCGCAGCGCCGCCATGTCGCCGGCGTACTTTGCCTCATCGGCCGTCAGCTTGTCGATCTCGCCGCGCAGCTGCTCAAGCGCGCTGCCGTTCGCCGCGCCGATGCGCGCCCCGTTCGCCTGCAAAAAGCGCTGCACGCTTCCGGCAACGCCGAGGTATG
>CALXIU010000172.1 GCA_944388415.1 uncultured Ruthenibacterium sp.
CCCCCCCGGTGGGGTTCCCCGAAAAAGGGGGGGCGGGGCGCCCCGCCGCGGGGGGGGGCGGGGGGGGGGGGGGGGGGGGGGGGGATCATCAGAGATCAGTAGAGCGTTGCTGCCGCTGCGGCATATCCCTTCCAGAACGTCCTGCCGTCGTAGGCCGGCATGTCGTCCGTCAGCTCCGCCAGAGCCACCGGCCTGCCGCCCGCCGCGCGGGACGCCGCCGCGGCCAGCATGACTTTGACAGATTCCAAAAGCGCGTCCGGCCCGGCCAGCAGGTTCGGCTTGCCCTCGGCGAAATTGCAGATCTCGTTGATCAGCGCCTCGTACAGGCGGTTCGAGTCGATGCGGAAGTGATATGTGGTTTTTGTCGTCATGATGGTCAGCACGAACGGCTGCCACGTGCCGGTGAACGTGTTGAACACGGCGCTCTTTCCGTTTGCAAACTGTACGAAATAGCTCTCGGCGTACTTGTCCGCCGCCGCGCCGCGCCCCATGAAGCGCACGCTCTGCGCGCCCGTGCCGAGGCTGCCGCCGATCGCCTCCGCGATGTGGATGCCGTAGTTGAACTCGTCCACGCCCGCGGTGCCGAACACCGTGACGATCTCGCCGCGCTCGGACTCTGGCAGCGCGAGGAACTGCTGGATCTCATACGCGTACCGCGCGCTCGACGCACCGAGGATCACCGCGCCGCCGCGCACCAGCTCCTCCACGCGCCGGCAGTCGGCCAGATTGCCCACCAGCGGCTTGTCGATGAACACGGGTTTGCCCTGCGCAAGGAACGGCGCCGCGCAGCGCAGGTGGTCGTCCCAGTCGCAGCCGTGGACAAAGCCGATGTCGCACAGGGACGCCAGCTCCTCCAGCGTCTCGCAGCGCTTTTCCAGCCCGAAGCGCCGGATGAAGCCGTCCACCTCGCTGTCGGGGCGGAACGAATCGTTGTACACGCCCACGTATCGGGCGCGGCCGGATCGTTCCATCACCTCGCCGAACCCCAGCGGGTGCGAGGTGTCGATGTTCACAGCGCCGATGCGGATCATAGATGCAAACACTCCCTTCGGCCGGCGTTTCCGGCTCTCTGTTCTCATTATACGTCCTGCTCGTGCAAAAAACTTTTCCGTTCGTCCGGATTTGTTGCCATTTCGTACCGGAATGGCAAACGTGTGGTATAATACTCTCAAAAACCGTGCGCCGGAGACGCGCGGCCTTCCGAAGGGGGTGGAGCGCTGTGGAGGCGTGGGAGAAGCCGGCCGTTGTGTTCGAGCGCAGCGCGATGTTCACAAAGAGCCGGCTGTGCAAGGTCTACCGGGTGATGGCGGAGCGGCCGTCGGGAGAGACGCCGCACTCGCACGACTATATGCAGATCTGGTATGTCACGAAGGGCTGCTGCGAGCACTGGGTCGAGGGGCAAAAGCACCTGATGACGCGGGGCGATATCTTCATCGTGCCGCCGAAGATCGAGCATCAGGTGATCCGTCTCGACGGCGCGGAGATCATCAGCTGCGAGTTCTCGTTCGACGCGTTCTTCCCCGAGACGGAGGACGGCGCGTACCGGCAGGTGCACGAGGCCGCGCTGAACCTCTCGTTCGCCTGGCTCTTTCTGAAGGACGCCGACGACGTCCATCCGCTGTTCTCGCTGCGCCCGGAGACGGGCGAGCGCGTGCGCGCGCTGATGACCGCGATGCTCGAGGAATACGAGACGGCCGGGATCTATTACGAGGAGTTCCTCCGCGTGCAGATCATGGAACTTCTTTTGCTTCTGGCGCGCGAGTACTCGCAGTCGCCGCAGCGGCGCACGGCCGCCGCTGTGTACGACAAATATCTGCCCCTCGTGGAGCGCGCCGTCCGGTACGTCGACGAGCATTTCCGCGAGCCGCTGCGCCTCGAGGACGTGTGCCGCGTCTCGACGGTGTCCAAGACGTATTTCTGCTACCTGTTCAAGCTGCTGACGCGGCGCACGCTGGTGGAGTACGTCATGGATCTGCGCGTGCGGGAGGCCATCCGGCTGCTGGGCGACCCGTCGAACTCCGTCACGGACGTGGGCTTTGCGGTCGGCTTCGGAGACGCCGCGCATTTCTCGCGCACGTTCAAGAAGCTCGTCGGCGTCTCACCGCGCGCGTACCGTGCCGTCCGCGGCGCGAAGGAGCATCCGGACGGCCTTGCGCCGGGCGCAAAACTATAGTATAATAAAGCGGACCGCACGCGCGGTCCGCTTTTGCGTTTTGTGGGAAAGTATCATATGTCAGGGGGAGTTTTCATGCCGACCGTCATCCCGAAGGGGTATGCCTCGCAGCTGGGGCTGTACGAGACCCAGCGCGCCATCGGCCTCATCAAGCAGAATTTCTACACCAAGCTGTGCAGCGCGCTGCGCCTCAAGCGCGTCACCGCGCCGCTGTTCGTCGACCCGGCCACCGGCCTCAACGCCAACCTCACCGGCGTCGAGCGCCCGGTGTCGTTCGACATCCCGGCCGCCGGCATCAACGCCGAAGTCGTCCACTCGCTGGCCAAGTGGAAGCGTCTCGCGCTGCACGAGTACGATTTTTACCCCGGCAAAGGTCTCGTCGCCGACATGAACGCCATCCGCCGCGATGAGGAACTCGACAATCTGCACTCGGTCTACGTCGACCAGTGGGACTGGGAGAAGGTCATCACGCGCGACGACCGCAACGAGAAATACCTGCGCGCCACCGTGCGCGCCATCGTGCACGCCGTGTGCGGCACGCTCGACGAGCTGCGCTGGCAGTTCCCGGAGCTTGAGACGGAGCTCGCGCGCGAGCCGGTGTTCTACACGTCGCAGCAGCTCGAGGACATGTACCCCGACCTCACGCCGAAGGAGCGCGAGAACGCCGTCTGCCGCACGTACAAGACCGTGTTCATCCAGCAGATCGGCGGCAAGCTCAAGAGCGGCCAGCGCCACGACGGCCGCGCGCCGGACTATGACGACTGGGCGCTCAACGGCGACCTGTTCTTCTGGCACGAGACGCTCGGCTGCGCGCTGGAGCTGTCGAGCATGGGCATCCGCGTCGACGAGCAGAGCCTCGCCGCGCAGCTGAAGGAGGCCGGGTGCGCCGAGCGCGCCGAATTGCCGTTCCACAAAATGCTTTTGAACGGCGAACTGCCGCTGACGATCGGCGGCGGCATCGGCCAGAGCCGCCTGTGCATGCTGCTGCTGGGCAAGGCGCACGTCGGCGAGGTGCAGGCGTCCATCTGGGATGAGGAGACGCGCGAGGCCTGCCGCAAAGCGGGCGTCACGCTGCTTTGAATTTGGAAAGGAAGCGAAGATTCAAATGAGGATCGCAGTCACGTACGAAAACGGGAATGTGTTCGGCCACTTCGGCCACACCGAGACGTTCGCGGTGTACGACGTCGAGGACGGCAAGGTCGTCTCGCGCACGCTCGCGCCGACGAACGGCAGCGGCCACGGCGCGCTGGCGGGCTTTCTGAAGGCGCTGGGCGTCGACGCGCTCATCTGCGGCGGCATCGGCGGCGGCGCGCGCACGGCTCTGGCCGAGGCGGGCATCACGCTGTACCCCGGCGTGACGGGCTCGGCGGACGACGCCGTGAACGCCCTTGCGGCCGGCGCGCTCGCGTACGACCCCGACACGATGTGCGCCCACCACGGCGCGGAGCACACCTGCCACGACGCGGACCACGTCTGCGGCGACCACGGGTGCCATCACTGAATGCGTCCCGAAACGGGCTGCGGCCTCGCGCCGCGGCCCGTTTTGCGCGCCGCGCGCGGAGATATTTGCGGGAAAAGGCGCGTTTTTACTGTACATCGACGCGAAATTGGTGTATAATAGAAACGCTTTGAATGCAATCTTGAAACGGCACAAAGGAGCTGAGCCAACGTGATCCAGTTTTACACGCCCCTGGGCAAGGTCTGCATGACCAACAACTATTTCGCCGGGCTCGTCAGCGCCGCAGCGAAAAGCTGCTACGGCGTGTGCGGCATGGCCACGTCCACGCGCGCGGAAGGCGTGCGCAGTCTGCTGCGCGGCAGCGACCTGCCCGACAAGGGCGTGCGCGTGACCGAGGAGAACGGACGGCTCATCATCGAGCTGCACATCAAGGTGACGTATGGCCTGAACATCGCGGCCATCGTGAGAAGCATCACGCATAAGGTGAAATACGCCGTCGAGGACGCCACCTCGCTCAAGGTGCAGCGCATCGACGTCAGCGTGGACGACATTGTTTAAGCCGCGCTGAACATCTGCGGCAATCTGTTTTGAGGTGAATGATTGATGATTACCGGTGTCCTCCTGAGAAACTGTCTGATCTCCGGCGCGAACAATCTGTACAACCAGCGCGCGAAGGTCGATGAACTGAACGTCTTTCCCGTGCCGGATGGCGACACGGGCACGAATATGAGCATGACCATCGGCGCCGCGCGCGACGAACTGGTCAACCTCTCCGACGATTGCACGGTCGCCGACGCGTCGAAGGTCGCGGCCTCCGCGATGCTGCGCGGCGCGCGCGGCAACTCCGGCGTCATCTCGAGCCTTCTGTTCCGCGGCTTCTCGAAGGCGCTCGCGGGCAAGAAAAGCGCCGAGGCGGCCGACCTCGTCGCGGCGCTCACGATGGGCGTCGAGGGCGCGTACAAGGCCGTCATGAAGCCCACCGAGGGCACGATGCTCACCGTCGCCCGCGTCGCGAGCGAGGAGGCCGCGAAGAGCGGCGAGACAGACCCCGTCGCGCTGTGGGCGCTCGTGTGCGACGCGGCGCAGCGCGCGCTCGACAACACACCCGAGCAGCTGCCCGTCCTGAAAAAGGCCGGCGTCGTCGACGCGGGCGGCCAGGGCCTGATGTGCATCTTCACCGGTATGCTGCACGTGCTGCGCGGCGGCGACGTCATCGAGTGTGAGGACGCGCCCGCGAAGAGCGCGAAGCTCGACTCCGCGGCGTCCGGCAAGGGCGTGTTCTCCGACGACCTGATGAAGGTCGAGGACATCAAGAACGGCTACTGCACGCAGTTCCTCGTCAACAAGGACGAGGGCGCTTCCAGCGAGAAGCTGCGCGCGTTCCTCGAATCCAACGGCGACTCCGTCGTCGTCATTGAGGACGACGAGGTCATCAACTGCCACGTCCACACCGCCGACCCCGGCAAGATCCTGTCGCACGCCATCGGCTACGGCTATCTGACGAACTTCAAGATCGAGAACATGCACGAGCAGTTCCTCGCGCGCCAGAAGCAGGGCGCGGGCCTGAAAAAGCAGGCCGCGGCCGAGGCCGCCTCGCCCGAGAGCGAGTTCCCGTACGCCGCCGTCGACCCCGAGCGCGAGTACGGCTTCGTGGCCGTGTGCGCGGGCGACGGCCTGCGCGCCGTCTTCGCCGACCTCGGCGCGGACGCCGTCGTCTCCGGCGGTCAGACGATGAACCCCGCCACGGCGGACATCGTCGCCGCGGTGCAGAGCGTCCCGGCCAAGACCGTGTTCGTGCTGCCCAACAACAAGAACATCATCATGGCGGCTGAGCAGGCCAAGGGCATCGCCGACCGCGCGATCGTCGTGCTGCCGACGCGCACGATCCCGCAGGGCATCACCGCGATGCTGAACTTCGACCCGGAGGCCTCCGAGGACGACAACACCATCAACATGATGCAGGCGGCCGAGAGGGTGGCCACCGGCCTCATCACGTTCGCCGCGCGCGACAGCGATTTCGACGGCCGCAAGATCAAGAAGGGCGAGATCCTCGCGCTCGAGAACGGCAAGCTCGTCGCCACCGGCTCCGACATCACAAAGACGACCTACCGCCTCGCGCGCTCGATGTGCAAGAAGGACACCAGCTTCATCACCGTCATCTCCGGCGCGGACGTGTCCGAGGAGGACGCGAACCGCACCACCGAGCTCGTGCGCGCGAAGTGCCCCGGCAACATCGAGGTCACGCAGCTCAGCGGCGGCCAGCCCGTGTACTACTATATCATCAGCGTGGAGTAATTCCTCTGATCCCGAACCGACGCAGCAGCGACGCCCCACGCGCCGCTGCTGCTTTTTTGTATGAAAGGAGGCGGGGCGGTGGACGTCCGCTATCTCAAGGGCGTCGGCGAAAAGCGCGCGGCGCAGCTGGCGAAGCTCGGCATCCTCACCGTCGAGGACCTTCTGCAATATTACCCGCGCGACTACGTCGACTACTCGCGGCCGTGCCCCGTCGCCGAGGCCCCGTACGACGAAAAGTGCGCCGTGCGCGCCACCGTCTACGGCAAGACGGGCGGCGTGCGCGTGCGCGGCGGCAAGACCGTGTTCAAGGTCACGGCGGGCGACGACTCCGGCTCGCTCGCGCTGACGTACTTCAACGCGCCGTACGCGGTCGAAAAGCTCGTGCCCGGCGACGAATACGTGTTTTACGGCAAGCTCGGCGGCACGATGATGCAGCGCGAGATGGTGAACCCCACGGCGCTGCCCGCCGCCGCGGCCGAGGCCGAGCCGTTCGCCGCCGTCTACCCGCAGACCGAGGGCGTCAACAGCGCCTACCTCGCGAAGTGCGTCAAAAGCGCGCTCGAAAAGGGCGTCACGCTGCCCGAATACCTGCCGGACGACATGCGCCGCGAGTTCCGCCTCGCGGGCAAGATGGACGCCGTGCGGATGATTCACTTCCCGAAGTCCGCCGAGGACGTGCGGCAGGCGCGGCGGCGGCTCATCTTCGAGGAGCTTCTGGCGCTTCAGCTCGGGATGCTTCTCCTGCGCGGGCGCGGCTCGCCCCGCACGTCCGTTCGCGTGAAGCCGCCCGACCTCGCACCGTTTTACAAAAACCTCCCGTTCGCGCCCACCGGCGCGCAGACGCGCGCCATCGGCGAGATCCTCGCGGACATGGAGAGCGGCGCGCCGATGAACCGCCTGTTGCAGGGCGACGTCGGCAGCGGCAAGACGCTCGTCGCCGCAGCCGCGATGCTCGCCGCCGTGCAGAGCGGCTATCAGGCCGTGCTGATGGCCCCCACCGAGATCCTGGCCGCGCAGCACGCGAAGACCGTCGCCTCGCTGCTCGAGCCGCTCGGCGTCACGGCGGCGCTGCTCACGGGCAGCGTCAAGGGCGCGGCGAAAAAGCGCCTGCTGCAGGCCATCGCGTCCGGCGAGGCGCAGGCTGTCGTCGGCACGCACGCGGTGCTGTCCGAGGGCGTGGAGTTCGCGCGCCTCGGCCTCGCCGTCACCGACGAGCAGCACCGCTTCGGCGTGCGCCAGCGCACGCAGCTGGCGCAGAAGGCCGACCACCCGCATCTGCTCGTCATGAGCGCCACGCCCATCCCGCGCACGCTGGGGCTTCTGATGTTCGGCGACCTCGACGTGTCGGTGCTCGACGAGCTGCCGCCCGGCCGCACGCCCGTGCGCACGTACGCCGTCACCGGCAAAAAGCGCGCGGACATGTACGGCTTTCTGCGGCGCGAGCTCGGCGCGGGGCGTCAGGCGTACATCGTCTGCCCCGCGATCGAGGACGGCGAGACAGATCTTCTGGCCGTCAACTCGTACTATTCCGACGTCGCCGTGCCGCTTCTCGCGGGCTTCCGCGTCGGGCTGATGCACGGCAGGCTCAAGCCGAAGGAGAAGGCCGACGTGATGGGCGCGTTCGCGCGGCACGAGCTGGACGCGCTCGTCTCCACGACGGTCATCGAGGTCGGCGTCGACGTGCCGAACGCGAGCGTCATCGTCATCGAGAACGCCGAGCGCTACGGCCTCTCGGCGCTGCACCAGCTGCGCGGCCGCGTCGGGCGCGGCGGCGGCACGGCGCACTGTGTGCTCGTCAGCGACCACGCCACCGAGGCCGTGCGCAAGCGCCTGTCGTTTCTCTGCCACACGACGGACGGCTTCGAGATCGCGAAGTACGACCTCGAGACGCGCGGCCCCGGCGACTTCTTCGGCAGCCGCCAGCACGGGCTGCCGACGCTGCGCATCGCCAGCCTCGCGAATGACACGCGCGTGCTGAAGGCCGCGCAGGAAAAAGCGCTCGAGGCGGTGCGCGGCGACCCCGCGCTCGAAGCGCCCGAGCACGCGCCGCTGCGCGCGCTGGCCGAGAGCCTGTTTGAGCGCGGCGTCGCGATGAACTGAATTTTCAAACGAAAGGACGTTGTTTTTCTATGAGCGAATCCATCATCCTCACCCGCCTCGCGGCGCTGCGCGCGCGCATGGAGGCGCACGGCGGCGACGCCTGCTTCCTGCCCACCAGCGACCCGCACATCAGCGAGTACGTCCCCGCGCACTACGCGTCGCGGGCGCATTTCTCGGGCTTCACCGGCTCGGCCGGCACGCTGTGCGTCACGCGCACCGAGGCCGCGCTGTGGGCCGACGGCCGCTACTACGTGCAGGCCGCGCATCAGATCGAGGGCACGGGCATCGTCTTGCAGCGCATGGGCGAGCCCGCCACGCCGAAGCCCGGCGAGTGGCTGCGCGAGCGCGTGCCGGAGTCGGGCACGGTGCTCGTCGACGGCTTCACGGCCCCCGAGTCCTCGTGCGAGGAGCTGGAAAAGCTGCTCGGCGGCGCGCGCGTCGTCAGCGCGCCCGTCGTGGACGAGGCGTGGACGGACGGCCGTCCGGCGCTGCCGCGCACGAAGGCGTGGCTTTTGGATGTGAAGTACGCGGGCCGCTCGGCCGCCGAGAAACTCGGCGACGTGCGCGAGGCGCTCACGAAGGAGGGCGCGACGGCGCTCGCCGTCACGAAGCTCGACAGCGCCGCGTGGCTGACGAACCTGCGCGCGGACGATCTGCCCAACACGCCGTTCGCGCTGTCGTTCTGCCTTGTGACGAAGGATTCGGCTTCGCTGTACATCGACGCGTCGCGCCTC
>CALXIU010000173.1 GCA_944388415.1 uncultured Ruthenibacterium sp.
CCTTGGCGGTCAGGTAGTCGATGACTTCCTCGGCGACGTCGCAGATGGAGCCCATCGCGATGATGACGCGGTCGGCATCCTCGGCGCCGTAGTACTCGAACAGCTTGTAGTTCGTGCCGAGCTTCGCATTGACCTTGTCCATGTACTTCTCGACGATGCCGGGAACGGCGTCGTAGTACTTGTTGCAGGCCTCACGGTGCTGGAAGAAGATGTCGCCGTTCTCATGGCTGCCGCGCATCGTGGGATGCTCGGGGTTCAGCGCATGGTCGCGGAACGCCTTGACGGCGTCCATGTTCGTCATTTCCTTCAGATCGGCATAGTCCCAGACCTCGATCTTCTGGATCTCGTGGGACGTGCGGAAGCCGTCGAAGAAGTTCAGGAACGGCACGCGGGACTCGATGGCCGCGAGGTGCGCGACGGCCGCGAGGTCCATGACCTCCTGCGGGTTGGACTCAGCCAGCATGGCGAAGCCCGTCTGACGGCAGGCATAGACGTCGGAGTGGTCGCCGAAGATGTTCAGCGCGTGGCTCGCGACGGTGCGGGCGGAGACGTGGAAGACGCAGGGCAGCAACTCGCCCGCGATCTTGTACATGTTGGGGATCATGAGCAGCAGGCCCTGGGACGCGGTGAACGTCGTGGTCAGCGCGCCGGCGGCCAGAGAGCCGTGGACGGTGCCCGCGGCGCCAGCCTCGGACTGCATCTCCATGACCTTCACTTCGGTGCCGAAAATGTTCTTCTGGTGCGCAGCACTCCACTGGTCGACGGTGTCCGCCATCGGGCTCGACGGAGTGATGGGGTAGATTCCGGCAACTTCGGTAAACGCATAAGCTACATGCGCGGCCGCGGTGTTGCCGTCCATAGATTTTTTCAATCTTGGCATTTTTCTTCCTCCGATACTTTGTTTTGTGAGCAGAAACAGGCTGGCGACGACATGCCGCGTCTCTGCATTACGCTCATGTTTATTCTATCAAAGATTTCTGCGAAAGTAAACAAGACAGGGCGTGTTTTTGTTGCTGTTTTTTGTAAATCCGGTGATTTTTTGCCGCTTCGGGACAAAAGAAACCGCCGGGGCGCGCGCTTTTGTGCGCATGCGGCCCGGCGGGACGGTTTCGGATGAATTTTTCCGGCGCGGATCAGAACTCGCCGCGGCGGCGCAGCTCGTTGACGAGCAGGATGGCCTGCACGGTCTTGCCGTCGACGATCTCGCCCGAGAGCACCTTTTCGACGGCCTCTTCGAGCGGCATCGTGAACACGGTGACGAACTCGTCGGGGTCGAGGTGCTGGCCGGTGGGCTCGAGGTCCTTCGCGGCGTAGAGGTAGATGCGCTCGGTGTCGTAGCCGCACGTGGGCACGGACGCGCCCAGCGGGCGGAATGTGTGCGCGATGAGCCCGGCCTCCTCGCCGAGTTCGCGCTTCGCGGCCTCGAACGGGTCCTCGTCCTGCTCGAGCTTGCCGGCGGGGATCTCGATCAGCTCGCCGCCGACGGCGTAGCGGAACTGCCGCACGAGCGTGATCTCGTCCTTGTCGTTCAGCGCGATGATGCCCGCGCCGCCGTGGTGGTGCACGATCTCGCGCACGGACGTGTTGCCGTTCTCCAGCTCGACGTCATCCACCGTCACGCGGAAAACGCGGCCCTTGAAAACCTCGTTGCTGGTCAGCTGCTTTTCAAAGTGTGCCATGTTGATCCTCCTCTTTTTCCTGCGTCCCGGCGCGCGTGACGCGCACACGGCCGATGCGGCGCTCATCCGACGTCAATACGTGGAACAGCAGCCCGCCGTACTCGACCTCCGCGTTCTCGTTCGCGGACGGGATGCGGCCGAGGCGGTCGGCGATGAGGCCGCCGACGGAGTCGAAGTCCGGCTCGTCGTCGCCGTCCTTGTCCTCGGACTCGGGCAGTTCGGCGTCCATCGCGTCGAACACGTCCTCGAGGTCGGCCCCGCCCAGCGCGTACACGCCGCCGTCGAACGGGACGATCTCCTCCTCCTCATTGTCGAACTCGTCCTGGATGTTGCCGACGATCTCCTCGAGCACGTCCTCCATCGTAACGAGGCCGCTGGTGCCGCCATACTCGTCGATGACGACGGCCACCTGCGTGTGGCGGCGCTTGAACTCGACGAGAAGCTCCTGCGCGGGGCAGCTCTCGGGCACGAACATCGGCGCGCGCATGTGCGCGCTGGCGGCGCGGCTGCTGCGGCCGGCGTCGTCCCACAGGGCGAGCAGGTCCTTGACGTGCAGGATGCCGGCGATGTCGTCGATGTTCTTGTGGTAGACGGGCAGGCGCGACACGCCGTTCGCGGCGGCCAGATGGACGGCGTCGCCGGTGGTGGCGGTGTCCTCGAGGCTGACCAACTGCGTGCGGTGCGTCATGATGTCGCCCGCGGTGACGTCGTCCATCTCGACGATGTTCGCGATCATCTCCTTGCGGTCCTCGTCGATGACGTCCTCCTCGGCGTCGTCGACCATCGAGAGCAGGTCCTCCTCGGTGACGGTCGTCACGGCGGAGAGGCCGCACAGGCGGAACAGAAGGCGCGCCGGCGCGCACAGCACGCGGCCGAGCGCCGTCTCAGCGCCCGTCGCCTTCGCGGGGCGGGTGCGGCCGACGGCGAACAGCGCCGGGACGGCGAAGCACAGCACGACGGCGGGGATCGCGAACCACGCGCCGAGGCTTTCGACGCCGGCCCACGCGGCCGCGCCGAGCGCCGCGGCCAGCACGACGGCGACGCCCGCCGCCCGCTCGGAGAAGCCGAGGCGCTCGTCCTCGCTGCCGGCGTCGCCCGCGGCAAGGCCGGCAGCGCGCCACGCGAGGATCAGGCTGACAAGGGCGCAAGCGCCCGCGAGCATCATTTGACCATCCGGGTCCATAAAAAATCAAAACTCCTTTTCAGACTGTGGAAAATTGCATCGGGCAAAAGCATGCCTTAATGAAATGATATGATATTTGCGCGCCGGTGTCAATGCGCGTCAGGGCGCGAACTGGCTGTTGTACAGCTCGGCGTAGAAGCCGTTTTTCGCGAGCAGCTCGTCGTGGCGGCCCTGCTCGACGATGTGGCCGTCGCGCATCACGAGGATGATGTCGGCCTCGCGGATCGTCGACAGGCGGTGCGCAACGATGAAGCTCGTGCGGCCCTGCATCATCTTCGCGAACGCGCTCTGGATGCGCTGCTCGGTGCGGGTGTCGATGCTGGACGTGGCCTCGTCCAAAATCAGCATCGGCGGCAGGCACAGCATGACGCGCGCGATGCACAGAAGCTGTTTCTGGCCCTGCGACAGTCCGCTGCCGTCCTCCGAGAGGACGGTGTCGTAGCCCTTGGGCAGGCGCTGGATGAAGCCGTGCGCGTGCGCGGCGCGCGCGGCGGCGGCGACCTCCTCGTCCGTCGCGTCCGGGCGGCCGTAGGCGATGTTCTCGCGCACGGTGCCGCGGCGCAGCCACGTGTCCTGCAAGACCATGCCGTAGCTGCGGCGCAGCGAGCGGCGGGTGATGCCGCGCGTGTCGGCGCCGTCGACGGAGATGGAGCCGGCGTCGGGGTCATAGAAACGCATCAGCAGGTTGATGACGGTGGTCTTGCCGCAGCCGGTGGGGCCGACGAGCGCGACGCGCATGCCCGGCTCGACGTGCAGCGAGAAGTTCTCGATCAGCGGGCGCTCGGGCACGTACGCGAACGCGAGGCGGTCGATGTCCACCTCGCCGCGGGCGTTCTCCAGCACGAGCGCGCCGGGCGCGTCGGGCGTCTCGGGCTCCTCGTCGATGATCTCAAACAGGCGCGCGGCGCACGCGATGGCGTTTTGCAGCTCGGTGACGACGCCGGAGATCTCGTTGAAGGGCTTCGTGTACTGGTTCGCGTACGTCAGAAACGACGCGAGGCTGCCAACGGTGATGACGCCGGACACGGCCGCGAGGCCGCCCGCGGCGGCGACGCCCATGTACACAAGGCTGTTGACGAAGCGCGTGGCGGGGTTCGTGAGCGACGAAAAGAACGTCGCCCGGACGCTGCACGCGCGCAGCTCCTCGTTCAGGTCGGTGAAGCGCGCGAGCGTGCGGTCCTCGCAGCCGAAGGCCTGCACGACGCGCTGGCCCTCGATCATCTCGTTGACGAAATCGGTCTGCGCGCCGCGCACGCGCGTCTGCGCGCGGAACATCGAATACGTGCTCTTCGCGATGAACGCCGCGACGCCCAGCGACAGCGGCGTGACGACGACCACCACCAGCGTGATGGCCACGTTGAGCCGCAGCATGAAGCCGAGCGTGCCGAGGATGGTCAGAACGCCCGTGAACAGCTGCGTGAAGCCCATCAGAAGGCCGTCGGCGAACTGGTCGGCGTCGGCGATGACGCGGCTGACGACCTCGCCCGCGCCGCGCTTGTCGATGCCGCGCAGCGGCATGTGGCGCAGCTTGTCGAACGCCGCGCGGCGCAGATCGCGCACGACGCGGTACGTCATCGCGTTGTTGCACAGGTTCATCGCCCACTGGCCGGCGGCCGCGGCGGCGATGGCGATCGCCATCCGCGCGAACACGGAGCCGAGGGCGTCGAAGTCGACCGCGCCGGGGCCGGCAATGCAGTCGACGGCCTGGCCGGTGAGGATGGGCAGCCACAGCGTGGCGGCGACGGTGACGGCCGCGAGCACGAGCGACAGCGCGAGCAGCGCGCCGTAGCGCCCGATGCGGGCGAACACCTTTTTCAACGTCTCCTGTTGTCCTTTCACGACGCGGCGCCCCCCTTCTCCGCCGCGGTCTTGAACTGCGAGCGGTAGATCTCCTGATAGACGGGGCACGTCTCGAGAAGCCCGGCGTGCGTGCCCGCGCCGACGACGCGGCCGTCGTCGAGCACGGCGATGGTGTCGGCGTGCATCAGGCTGGACGCGCGCTGGGATACAACGACGACGGCGGGCGCGAACGGCAGCTCGCGCAGCGAACGGCGCAGCGCGGCGTCGGTGGCGAAGTCGAGCGCGCTGGCACTGTCGTCGAGGATCAGCACCGCGGGCTGCTTGACGAGCGCGCGGGCGATCGTGAGGCGCTGGCGCTGGCCGCCGGAGAGGTTCTTGCCGCCGGCGGCGACGGGTTCGTCGAGGCCGAGCGGCTTTTGCCGCACGAAGTCCGCGGCCTGCGCGGCCTCGAGCGCGGCCCACAGCTCCTCGTCCGAGGCGTTCGCGCCGCCCATCAGCAGGTTCGAGCGGATGGTCCCGGAGAAGAGCTGCGCCTTCTGCGGCACGACGGCGACGAGGCTGCGCAGCTGCGCCTTCGTGTACTGGCGCACGTCGTGGCCCGCGAGGCGCACCTGCCCTTCCGTCGCGTCATAAAAGCGCGGGATGAGGTTCACGAGGCTCGACTTGCCCGAGCCGGTGCCGCCGATGACGCCGAGCGTGCCGCCGCGCGCGAGGCGCAGCGTGACGTCCTCGACGCTGGCGGCGCCCGCGCCCGCGTAGCGCAGCGCGGCGTGGTCGAACTCGACGGCGGGGGCCGACGGATCGGGGCGGGCGCCCTCAGCGGGATACGCCATGGACGTCTCGCGCGCGAGCACGCCCTCGACGCGCGCGGCGGAGGCGAGCGCCTTCGTGAT
>CALXIU010000174.1 GCA_944388415.1 uncultured Ruthenibacterium sp.
AAGAAGATCGGGCGGGCGAACAGATGACGATGGGAAACTTCTAAAGAGCCCGTTTACGGGCGGCAAGTAACAATCTTTCGCGGCTGGCAGACCGCACCAACGCGACGTGACGCGTGCGCTAGTATTCTAGGGTTTTACCCGTCTGTGAAAAACCCCCGGCTTCGCCGGGGGATATTTATTTTCGCAGAATTTGAAACAAAACGGATACATCTCTCGTTTACTATATGAATACTATGGATTCTCGGAGGTACACAGCGGAATGAAGCAATGGATCTTGCTCGGCATTGCGCTTGTGCTGACAGCAGACAGCATTTCGCGTGTATTCCGCACGACGCTGAATCTCGGCTCGTTTCTGATGTACTGCATCACAGCGGCGGTGTGGATCTACGCGCTGTTTTTTCGTCAGATCGACGCATTCTGCGCGCACGGCGTGGGACGGGCGCTTAAGTTCGTCTTCTTCGCCGGTTGCCTGTTTGTCGCCGGGATGATCGTGTTCCTCGCCTCGGCCGGGATGCGTTCGGCTGCGAACGGGCAGGAGCGAGCGGTGATCGTCCTCGGGGCCAGCGTGCGAGGCTCCCGCGTCAGCGCCGTGCTCGCGCAGCGGCTCGACGCAGCGCTCGACTATTACAGGGAAAATCCGGATGTCCTGATCGTCGTCTCAGGCGGTCAGGGCCCGGACGAGGATATGCCCGAGGCGCGCGCGATGGCAGACTATCTGACGCAGCGCGGGGTGCCTGAAGAACAGATCATCGAGGAGTCGCGCAGCAGCTCGACGCAGGAAAACTTTGAGTTTTCCCGGCAGCTTCTTGAGGAAAACGGCGTCAGCGCCGGCGAGCCGGTCGTTTATGTGACGAACGATTTCCATGTCTACCGCGCGGGCCATTACGCGGCGCTCGCAGGCTTTTCCGACGCCCGCGCGCTGTCCGCGCCCACGAGCATCGGCGTGTGGTTGCAATGCTATCTCCGCGAGATCTGCGGCGTTCTGTATCTGTGGGTTTTTGTCTGATCCTATGCGTTTTTTTTGTTGCGTTTTTTCTACATGGATGATATAATGAATCCGTTCTTTTATGCAAAATGCTGACGAGGTGATGCCGATGGCGCCGATCATCAAGGTGGAAAATCTTCGGAAGGTGTACCGTATCGGAAAGGAGCGTGTCGTCGCTCTGCGGGATATCGATCTGGAGATCGAGCGCGGCGAATTTTGCTGTGTGGTAGGCGCGTCCGGCTCCGGAAAGTCCACGCTGCTCAATCAGCTTGCCGGTTTGGAAAAACCGACGCGCGGCGGCGTGTGGATCGGTGGACATAATATCTCTGAGATGACGGAGAAGCAGCTTGCGACATTCCGGCAGGAACATCTCGGCTTCGTATTTCAGTCCTACAATCTGCTGCCCACGATGACGGCGGTGGAGAACGTTGCGCTGCCGCTGATGTTCAAGGGCGTTCCCAAGGCAAAGCGGGAGGCCATGGCTACGGAGCAGCTCAAGAAGATGGGCCTCGGCAAACGGCTGCGTCACAAGCCGACCGAAATGTCGGGCGGCCAGCAGCAGCGCGTCGGTATCGCGCGTGCATTTGTCGGCAAACCGCAGGTCATTTTTGCCGATGAGCCGACGGGCAACCTCGACTCCCACACGACGGCCAAGGTGATGAACGCCATTCTTCGCCTGACGCGGGAGAACAACATCACGTTCATTATGGTCACGCATGAGCGCGACCTCTCGCGATGCGCGGACAGGATCATCACGCTGAAGGACGGTTGCGTTCTGCGCGACGAGAGAATCGAAAACCCCGCGCAGGAGTTTGAAGTCCAGCTCAGCCCCATGGATGAGGAATACGTCGCGCAAGAGCGCGAAGAACGCGAAACCCCGGAAGAGCAAAACGAAGCGGCGGCGGAACAAATGCCCTCCGCGCCGCAGAAGGAGAGTCATGTATGAAAATGATGCGGAAAACGGCCGCCGGCCTCTTGTCGATCGTGATGGCACTCAGCGTCGCAACATCCGTCACACCCGTGGTGTTTGCGGCTGGAGAAACAGGTGACGGAAGCTCAACGGGGCAGACCGCGGCCGTCACTGTCGCGGAAGGAGCGTATCTCACTTTTAAAGAAGGGGAGACATTGCAGCTCAGCGCGCAGGGCGGCAGCACTTACGAGTGGACGAAGGACGGGAAGAAATTAGCCTCCGGAGGCCGTGTGCAGATTTTAAACAGCAGCACGCTTGTAATTACAGGACTTACGACGGCGGATTCGGGAACCTACCGCGTTTCATCCGGAGCAAATTACTATGATGTTCTGGTAACTGTTTCTCCGAAGGATTCCTCTGCTTCCGGTAGCTTGGAAGTCCTCGGCTACACCGTGCAGGACGCGGCGGGCAGCGAGCTGCAAAAGGTGACGCCCGGCACGAAGTGCCGCATCGTCGTCGCCCTGCGCGACGGACGCTTCGCGGAGATCCCGACAAAGCTCGACTCCTACGGCAACGCCGTCAACATCAAGCTGACAAGCACGTCGTCGTTCCAGACGCCGTCGTTCGGCGACCTGAAGCAGACGACGATGAAAAAGACGGACAAGGGCATTGAATACGCCGTCATTTTCAATGATATCACCTATGTCGGCGGAGACAATACGCTGAGTTTTGATCTCTCATACAACGACGGTTCCGTTGCGATGGCGTCGCAGTCTGTCGTCATCAGCCAGTGCCAGACCGATTCCCAGACGGGCGCGAAGCCCACGCTGATGGTGCAGAGCGTCAACTACGGCGGCCAGAGCATCGAGGCGGGCAAGACGTTCACGCTGACCATCACATCCTACAACACCAGCAAGACCGTCGCGCTGACGGACGTCACCACCAGCATCAACCTCCCCGCGGGCCTGATGCTCGCCTCGGGCAGCAACAAGGAGCTGACGACGCAGGTCGCCGCGGGCGGCTCGTACATGTCCAGCTTCCAGATGCAGGCGGACGCCAGCGCCGAGACGGGCCCTGTCAACGTCACGGTCGATTATACTTATTATATCAGCGGCACGAGCGAGCCGCTCTCCGACAGCCAGACGATCACTGTCCCGCTCGTCCAGCCCGACCGCTTTACGTTCACAACGATGGACGTCCCGACCGAGGCATACGCGGGTGAGGAGGCGTACGTCTCCCTCGATTTCGTCAACAAGGGCAAGGGCGTTTTGTACAACCTCTCTGCGGAACTCAGCGGCGATATGGACAACGCCGGACAGACGCAGTATCTCGGCAATCTCCAGTCCGGAACGGAGGGCTCCGTCGAGTTCGGCGTGCTCGCCTCGCAGGCGGGCACCGTCAGCGGTGTGATCACGCTGACGTATGAGGACGTCAACGGCAACGCCAAGACGCAGACGAAGGAGTTTTCGATCAGCGTCATGGAGATGCCCTCCTATGACGACATGTACCCGATGGACCCCGGTGTGGATATGCCTGTGGAGACCGGCTTCGTCATGCCGTGGTGGGGCTGGCTGCTGATCGTGATCGTCGTCGTGGCGGTCGTGGTCGTTGTGGTTCGCATTGTCAAAAAGCGCAAGGCGAAAAAGCTGGCGCTGGAACTCGCGGAGGACGAAGACGATGAAGATTTCTGATCTTCTCGGACTGAGCTATGAAAACCTGCGCCGCCGCAAGGGGCGCACGGCGCTGACCATCACGGGCGTCGTGATCGGCACGTTCCTGATCGTCATCATGGTGTCGCTGGGCATCGCCGTCAACGTGGGTTTTGACGAGATGCTGCAAAGCATGGGCGATCTCCGCAAGGTCACCGTGTACGGCTGGGGCGTCAACGGCAACGAGGTCAAGCTGGACGACGACGCTGTCGCTCAGATGTCCAAGCTCGACCACGTTCTGGTCGCCACGCCGTATTACTCGCCGCGCTATCTCTCCTTCAATCTGCTGGCAGGGAAAAACGACCGATACCAGACAGGCTACACGGAGTTGTACGGCATCTATCCCGAGGCGCTCGAGATGATGCAGTACGAGCTGAAAACGGGCAGCTATCTCCCGGACAAGGGCGTGATGCCGTCCGGTTCGAAGCCGAAGATCCAGGTGGTCGTCGGCGAGCAGCTCGGCTACAATTTCATGGACACCAAGAAGAAAAACGAAAATTCCTACCGCTGGCCCGGCATGACGGACGCCGCGGGCAATGAGCTCGGGCCGTTTGTCGACGTCGCGTCGGACACGATCACGATGCGCAGCCAGGGCTCGGAGGACTCCAAACAGCTCGAGTACACGATGGACGTTCTCGGCGTGCTGGTGCAGGACAACGAAAAGGGCTACGAGACGTACGCAGGCGTGTTCATGGACCTGAACGTCCTCAAAAAGCTCGAGAGCGACTACATGCGCATGAACAACATCAAGTCAGAGCAGACGAACACGTACGATCAGGTCATCGTGATGGTCGACGACATCGACAACGTCGAGGAGGTCGACAAGTACATTCAGGATGAGCTCGGCTTCCAGACGGGCGGCATGTCATCGTGGCGCGAGCAGATGCAGGGCCAGTCCCAGATGCTTCAGCTGATCCTCGGCGGCCTCGGCGCGGTCTCGCTGTTTGTGGCGGCGCTGTCGATCGTCAACACGATGTCCATGTCCATCCTCGAGCGCACGCGCGAGATCGGCGTGATGAAGGTGCTCGGCTGCGGACTCGGAAAGATCCGCGCGCTGTTCCTGTTCGAGGCCAGCATCATCGGCCTGACCGGCGGCGTCATCGGCATTGCCGTCAGCTATCTTGTCTCGTTCGTCCTCAACCATTTCACACCGCTTCTGATGATGAGCGGCCTCGGGAACATCCTTCCGATGTATGGCTCAAAGATTTCCGTCATCCCCATCTGGCTCAGCGTCGGCAGCGTCTTTTTCGCCACGCTGATCGGATTTGTCGCGGGCATCCTGCCCGCCGGCCGCGCGGTGAAGATCTCCGCGCTCGAAGCCATCCGCCACGAGTGATCGCACAACGAAATCGCCCCGGAACCGAGTTGAATCGGTTCCGGGGCGATTTGCCGTTTGTCAAAACTGCGGAGAGAGACGCTCGACCACGTCGGGCTTCAGCGAGCGCATGAGAGCGGCGCCAAGGCGCGCAGCGGCCTCGATGTCGGACAATGCGCTCACGCCGTAATGCGTGTGCGCATACCGGACGGGAATGCCAAGCACGATGGTCGGGAT
>CALXIU010000175.1 GCA_944388415.1 uncultured Ruthenibacterium sp.
TCGCCCGCACGCCCGAGTACAACGAGCTGTTCAGCGGCGACCCGACGTGGGTGACGGAATCCATCGGCGGCATGGGCATCGACGGACGCCACATGGTGACGAAGATGTCGTTCCGCTATCTGCACACCTTGCAGAACCTCGGCACCGCGCCGGAGCCGAACCTGACGGTGCTGTGGAGCACGCGTCTGCCCGAGCCGTTCAAGCGCTTCTGCGCGAAGACGAGCATCGAGTCGTCCTCGGTGCAGTACGAGAACGACGACCTGATGCGCGTGACGCACGGCGACGACTACGCCATCGCGTGCTGCGTGTCGTCGATGCGCGTGGGCAAGGAGATGCAGTTCTTCGGCGCGCGCGCGAACCTCGCGAAGTGCCTGCTCTATGCCATCAACGGCGGCGTGGACGAGATCACGAAGAAGCAGGTCGGCCCGAAGTACCGCCCGGTCACGGGCGAGTACCTCGACTACGACGACGTGATGGACAAGTACAAGGACATGATGAAGTGGCTGGCGCGCGTGTATGTGAACGCGCTGAACATCATCCACTACATGCACGACAAGTACTGCTATGAGAAATTGCAGATGGCGCTGCACGACAAGAAGGTGACGCGCTGGTTTGCGACCGGCATCGCGGGACTGTCCGTCGTAGCGGACTCGCTGTCGGCCATCAAGTACGCGAAGGTGAAGTGCGTGCGCGACGCGGACGGCGTCGTCGTGGACTATGAGATCGAGGGCGACTTCCCGAAGTACGGCAACGACGACGACCGCGTGGACTCGATCGCGGTGGACATCGTGAACCTGTTCATGAGCTATGTGCGCGGCAACCACACGTACCGCGGCGGCATCCCGACGACGAGCATCCTGACGATCACGTCGAACGTCGTGTACGGCAAGCACACCGGCTCGACGCCGGACGGCCGCAAGCGCGGCGAGGCGTTCGCGCCGGGCGCGAACCCGATGCACCGCCGCGATTCGCACGGCGCGGTCTCGAGCCTGTCGAGCGTGTCCAAGCTGCCGTTCTCGGCGGCGCAGGACGGCATCTCGAACACGTTCTCGATCGTGCCGAACGCGCTGGGCAAGGACATGGCCGTGTTTGCGGGAGATTTGGAGGCTGACATTGACCTTGACGCCGAACACTGAGAGAGAAAAGCTGATCGACGACATCATCGCGCAGCTGGACGGCGCGGTGCAGAGCGGCGTCGGCCACGTGAACGTGAGCGTGAACGGGGACGGCGCGGCGGACGTCGAGCACGTGACGGTGTGCGACGCGGCGTGCGCGTCGTGCCGCACGCCGACGCTGCACGAGGGGCTGGACGCCCCGGAGCAGGAAGAATGACCATCCACAGGAGGGAGAACATATGAAGGCAAACGAGCAGCAGATCGACAATCTGGTGACCATGCTGGACGGCTACGCCGAGAAGGGCGGCCATCATCTGAACGTGAACGTGTTCACGAAGGAGACGCTTCTGGACGCGCAGGCGCACCCGGAGAAGTACCCGCAGCTGACGGTGCGCGTGTCGGGCTACGCGGTGAACTTCGTGAAGCTGACGCGCGAGCAGCAGGACGAGGTCATCGCCCGCACGTTCCACGAGTCGATGTGACGAGCATGCCGTCCGGCATGCCTCAAAGGGGAAAACCTTTGCAAATCTGCGGCGCCGGGCACCGGCGCCGCGCTTTTTTGAGGAGGGAGTTTCATGGCGCTGACGGGGCGCATCCACTCCACCGAGAGCTTCGGCACGGTGGACGGGCCGGGCATCCGGTTCGTCGTGTTCTTTCAGGGCTGCCCGCTGCGCTGCCGGTACTGCCACAACCCGGACACGTGGCGCACGGAGGGCGGCGCACAGATGACGGCGGCCGAGCTGCTGGCGCAAAAAGACAAAAACCGCGCGTTCTACAAAAAAGGCGGCGTCACCGCGACGGGCGGCGAGCCGCTGATGCAGCCGGAATTTCTGGCCGAATTCTTCGAAAAGGCGCACGAAAAGGGCATCCACACGTGCCTCGACACGTCGGGCGCGACGTTCGACCCCGCGCACCCGGAGACGGTGGACGCGGTGCTCGACCACACCGACCTTGTGCTCTTGGACATCAAGGAGGTGGGCGCGGAGGCGCACCGCCGCCTGACCGGGCGGACGAACGAGAACATCCTCGCGTTCGCGCGGCATCTGAGCGGGCGCGGCGTGCCCGTGTGGGTGCGCCACGTCGTCGTGCCGGGCGTGACAGATTCCGCCGAGATGCACAAAGCGCTGGGCGAATTTCTGGCGACGTTGACGAACGTCAAGGCGCTGGACGTGCTGCCGTACCACACGATGGGCGAGGCGAAGTACAAAGCGCTGGGCATCCCCTACCCGCTCGCGGGCGTGCCCGCCGCGGAGAAAGAGCTGGCCGTCGCCGCCCGCCGCGACATCCTCGCCGCCTACCGCGCGGCAAGGCAAAAACAGGAATGAAAAAATCCCGCCGCGAGGCGGGATTTTTTATGCTCCACTTTGAGGGCCGCCGCCAGAGGCTCCCCATTGAGGGCTGCGCCCGCAGGCGCGTGTCGGAGCGCAACCGCCGCGCAAGCGGCGGCTCTTAGCGCGGAGACTGAGCTGTCCCCGACGGGGACTGAGGGGTGGTGGCAGGGCGTGGCCGTTTGTACAAACCTTCGAAGCGTTTTGTTATCATTTAGAAAAAGCTGAAAAAGAGTGTGCTAAGGTTTACGCCCGTGCAATTCACCCCTCCGGGTTCGCTTCGCTCACCCACCTACCCTCAAAGGGAACGGGGACAACGGGCCGTTTGCGCCTGTCACATATCTCTGCCGACGACTTTCGCGATGGCGCGGCCTTTTTCGATGACGGAGCGGAACTTGTCCGGCTTGAGGCTCTGCGCGCCGTCGCTCCACGCCTTTTCGGGCGTCTCGTGCACCTCGATGATGAGGCCGTCCGCGCCCGCCGCGATGGCCGCGAGCGACATGCTCTCGACGTAGCGCCAGTTGCCCGTGGCGTGCGACGGGTCGATGATGATGGGCAGGTGCGTCTTCTCCTTCAAAATGGGGATGACCGAGAGGTCGAGCGTGTTGCGCGTGTACTTCTCGAACGTGCGGATGCCGCGCTCGCAGAAGATGACGTTCTCGTTGCCGCCCGCCATGATGTACTCGGCCGACATGATCCACTCCTCGATCGTGTTCGCAAGCCCGCGCTTTAACAGCACCGGCTTTTTCATCTTGCCGACGGCCTTCAGAAGCTGGAAGTTCTGCATGTTGCGCGCGCCGATCTGCACGAGGTCGACGTACTGTTCGAACTCCTCGATGCGGTCCTCGCTCATCAGCTCGCTGACGATGGGCAGGCCCGTCTCCTCGCGCGCCTTCACCATGTCGAGGATGCCCTCGGTGCCGAGGCCCTGGAACGCGTACGGCGACGTACGCGGCTTGTACGCGCCGCCGCGCAGCATGCTGCCGCCCGCCGCCTTGACGTCGCGCGCGACCTGCACGATCTGCTGCTCGCCCTCGACGCTGCACGGGCCGCCGATCACGACGATCTTCTCCTTGCCGCCGACCTTCACGCCCGCGACGTCCACGACCGTGTCCGCCTCGTGGAACAGGCGGTTCGCCTTCTTGTACGGCTCCGACACGCGCTGCACGTTCTCGACGTACGGGTTCGCAAGGATGCTCTTCTCGTCGAGGATCGTCGTGTCGCCGACGAGTCCGAACACGTTGTAGTCCGTGCCTCGGATCATCGTGACGGACAGGCCCTTCGACTCGAATTCATGGATGATGCGGTCCAGTTCCGCGGCCGGTGTGCCGCGCTTGGTGCTGATGATCACGGTGGTTTTCTCCCCTCTTTACACTTCGTTATTTTTTCTTTCTTTATACTTCTTGTAATTCCTCTTTCATCACGCGCATCGCGTGAAGATAGCCGTCGAGGCCCTCGCCGATGAAGTGCCAGCGGCACGCCATGCCCGCGTAGCTGACCTGGCGGAAGTCCTCGCGTTTTGTGACGTCGGAGATGTGGATCTCCGCGGCGGGGATGCCGACGGCCTTGAGCGCGTCGAGGATGGCGACGCTGGTGTGCGTGTAGGCGGCGGGGTTGATGATGATGCCGTCGAACCGGCGGTACGCGTTCTGGATGACGTCGACGAGCGCGCCCTCATGGTTCGACTGGAAGCACTCGACCTCGACGCCGAGGCGCTGCGCCTCCGCTTCGATCTTCGCGATCAGCGCCAGGTACGCGTCGCGGCCGTAGATGCCCGGCTCGCGGATGCCCAGCATGTTGATGTTAGGCCCATTGATGACGAGAAATTTCATAAAATGCCTCCCTGACGGCGGTCTCCGTGTCGGCGGGCGCGCCGTTGTTGTCGACGGTCACATGCGCGGCGGCGGCGTAGAGCGGCGCGCGGCGCGCTTCCATCTCGCGCAATGCGTCGACGCTCTTCGACAGCGGCCGGTAGCCGCCGACGGCCAGCTCGCCCAGCGGGCGGCGCAGCCAGACGACGACGCCGTTCTGACGCATGCAGCGCACGTTCTCGGCGTCCAGCACCGTGCCGCCGCCGGTGGCGACGACGAGGCCGGACTCCTTCGTGACGGCGGCGCACGCCTCGCGCTCGAGCGCGCGGAACGCGGCCTCGCCGTCCTCGGCGAAGATGTCCGGGATGCGGCGGCCCGAGCGGCGCTCGATCTCGTCGTCGAGGTCGACGAAGCGCTTGCCGAGCGCCTCGGCGCACGCGCGCCCGATGCTCGACTTGCCCGCCGACGGCATGCCGACGAGCACGAGGTTCGCGCGGTCGGCGAAGATGTCCGCCGCGATGTCCGGGATGACGGAGTTCGGGATGGACGCGCCGGTAAAGTGCTCGGCGGCGTATTTCGCCTGCGCGACGAGCATCGGCAGTCCGCCCTCGGCGCGCGCGCCGCGCCGCCGCGCCTCGTACATCAGGCGCGTCTCGAACGGGTTGTACACGGCGTCGAGCGCCGTCTCGAGGTGCGCAAAGCGCGACAGGTCGAGCAGGCACGCGCCGTTGTTCGGGTACATCCCGGCGGGCGTGGTGTTGACGACGATGTGCGCGTCCTCGCGCGCGGCCTCCTCGTACGTGAGCGCGCCGGGCCGCTTCGCGCGGCTGACCGTCAGCACGCGCGCGGCGCCGCGCGATTCGGCGGCGGCGCGCACCGTGCGCTGCGTGCCGCCCGTGCCGAGGATGAGCACCGTCTTGCCCTTGAAGTCCGCGCCCGCGAGGTCCGCGAGGTAGAGAAAGCCCGCGTAGTCCGTGTTCCAGCCGCGCAGCACGCCGCCGTCGTTGACGACGGTGTTCACCGCGCCGATGGCGCGCGCCGCGGGGTCGACGTCGTCGCAGCACTCGAGCGCGAGGCGCTTGTAGGGAATGGTGACATTGACGGCGCGGAAGTCCCGCTGTTCAAAGAATTTGCGGGCGTCCGCCTCCTCGGGGATGGGGTGCAGCTCGTAGGTGTAGTTCGCGAGGCGCTCGTGGATCAGCTTCGAGTAGCTGTGGCCGAGCGCGCCGCCGATCAGTCCATATTCCATATCGGATCCTCCTGCCAGCGCACGCCGAGCGCCACGGCGCACAGATCGACGAGGCCGAACGCCGCGAGCGAATCCTGCACGACGCGGGCGCGCGGCAGGATGCACGGGTCGTGACGGCCGGCGAGGCGCAGCACGGCGGCCTCGCCCGTCGCGAGGTCGACGGTGTTCTGCGGCTTGTAGATGCTGGGCGTCGGCTTGACGGCCGTGCGGAAGATGAGCGGCATGCCGTTCGTGATGCCGCCGTTGACACCGCCGTTGCGGTTCGTCGCGGTGGCGACGCGCCCCGCGCGCGGGACGAACGCGTCGTTCGCCTCGCTGCCGCGCAGGCCGGCGAAGCCGAAGCCCGCGCCGAACTCGACGCCCTTGACGGCGGGCATCGAGAACAAAAGCGCCGCGAGCTTCGATTCCACGCTCGTGAAAAACGGCTCGCCGAGGCCGGCGGGCAATCCGGTGACGACGGTCTCCAGCACGCCGCCGACGGAGTCGCCCTCCGCGCCCGCGGCCTCGATGGCGCGGCGCATCGCCTCGCCTTTCTCCGCGTCCAGCACGGCGAGCGGGCCTTCGCCCGCGTTCAGCGCCGCGATCTGGCGGCGCAGCTCGTCCTCGTCCTCCGAAAACGGCGCGTCCGCGACGCCGCCGCAGCTTGCAAGATGCGTCGCGACGGCCACGCCCTTCGCGGCGAGCATGTCGAGGAAGATGGCCCCGGCTGCGACGACGGGCGCCGTGAGACGGCCGGAGAAGTGGCCGCCGCCGCGCGCGTCCTGAAAGCCGCGGTATTTCGCCTGCGCCGTGAAGTCGGCGTGGCCGGGCCGCGCGAGGTTTGCCGTTTTGGCATAATCCCCGCTGCGGGTGTTCGTGTTTTCGATGACGAGCGCGATGGCCGTGCCGGTGGCGAAGCCGTCCTTCACGCCCGAGAGAAAGCGCACCTTGTCCGGCTCGCGCCGGGCGGTGGACAGCTTCGTGCGGGCGGCGCGCTTTTCCATCTGCGCGGCGAGGAAATCCTCGCGCACGGGCGTGCCGGCGGCGACGCCCTCGACGACCGCGCCGATGGCCGGGCCGTGGCTCTCGCCGAAGATCGTCAGCGTGACGGCGTCGCCGAACGTATCCCTCATCGGACGCCCTCCTTCGCGAGGGCGCGCAGCTCGTCGAACCCGGCAAACTGGAAGTAGTGCTGGCCGAGCTCGCGCACGCGGACGGTCTTGACGCCCTCCGCGCCGGATTTCTTGTCGTGGCGCAGGTATTCCATCAGCTTGTCGCCGTCGTACGTCACGCGGGCGGGCAGGCCCAGCTTCTTGTATACGGCGCGCGCGCGCTGGCGCAGCTTCGAGTCGTCGATCATCGGCAGCATGCCGAGGGCGACGCACTCCCCGTGGTACACCCCGCCGAGGCCCTCGCGGCTCTCGATGGCGTGGCCGAGCGTGTGGCCGAAGTTGAGCGCCGCGCGAGGGCCGTTCTCGCGCTCGTCGCGCTCGACGATGTTCTTCTTCACGACAAGGCTGCGGGTGATGATCTCCTCGATGTGCTCGCGCGCGTCCTCCGTCTCGAACAGCTCGAACAGATCGGCGTCGGCGATGAGGCCCGCCTTGACGGCCTCCGCGAGGCCGTTCGCGTAGTGGCGGGGCGTCAGCGTGTCGAGCGCGGCGGTGTCGGCCACGACGAGCTTCGGCTGCCAGAACGCGCCGACGAGGTTTTTCGTATGTCCGAGGTTGACGGCCACCTTGCCGCCGATGGACGAGTCGATCTGCGCGAGCGTCGTCGTGGGGCAGTTGATGAAGTCGACGCCGCGCATGTAGGACGCGGCGGCGAAGCCCGCGAGGTCGCCCACGACGCCGCCGCCGACGGCGATGACGACGTCCGACCGCGTCAGGCCCGCGTCCATCGCGGCGGTCAGCACCTGCTCAAACCCTGCAATGCTCTTCGAGCCCTCGCCCTGCTCGACGGTGACGATCTTCGCCTTGCCGCACTGCGCGGCGACGGTCCGCGCGTATTCGGCGGGCACGCCCGTGTCCGTGACGATGAGCGCGCGGCGGTCCAGATTGATGAGCTGGCCCACACGCCCCAGTCCGCCGGCCTTCACGATGATGTCGTAGCTTCTCTCGCCAAGCCGCATGGTCAATTTCATGATATCACTCCCTGTCGTATACGCCCAGCACGCGCACGGTCTTGCACACGTCTTGCAGGGCGGTCAGAAGCCCGTCGGACGGCTGCCCGACAAGCTCGGTGTAAAAGTAGTATTCCCACGGGACGTGGGGCATCGGGCGGCTCTTGATGCTCTCCATGTTGAAGCCGAAGTCGCCGATGATGCGGATGACGCGCGCGAGCATGCCCGCCGCGTGCTCGACGGTGAACAGCAGCGAGAACCGGCTGCCCGACGTGGGCTTTTCGCGCGTGACGACGATGAAGCGCGTCGTGTTGTCGCTGGTCTCCGCGATGTCGGGCGCGAGGATCGCGAGGCGGTACAGCGCCGCCGTCTCGGGCGACGCGATGGCCGCGAGCGAGGCGTCGCCCGTGTCGCGCACGTACTTCGCGGCGGCGGCGGTGTTCGGGTACTCCGCCGTCTCGACCCCGAGCATCCGCAGAAATTTCGCGCACTGCGCCAGCGCCTGCGGGTGCGAGACGACCTTTTTCACGCCCGCAAGCGCCGCGCCCGGCATGCCCAGCAGGTTCTGCGAGACGGGCAGGTCGCACACGCGCGAGACGAAGAGCTCTTCGTGCGCGTAGCACAAATCGAGCACGGCGGACACGTCGCCGGCGTTCGAGTTTTCAAACGGCAGCACCGCGGCCTCGACGCGGCCGTCCGACACGGCCTCGACGGCGTCGCGCCACGTGGCGAACGCGACGGCCTTCGCGTGCGGGTACAGCCTTTTCAGCGCGATGTGCGAAAACGCGCCCTTGACGCCCTGGTACGCCACCGCGTCGCGCGCGAGCAATGCCTTCTGCCGCGCGCGAGAGAGCGCCATCGTGTGGCGGATGAAATCCTCGTACAGCGCGCCGAGTTCTCCGGCGTCCGCCTCGCTCAGCCGCGCGAGGTTTTTCGCGACGACCGCCTCCTCGCGCGAGGCGTCGAGCACCGGCAGGCCGTGCTCCTTCTTGTATGCGGCAACCTCCTCGACGGCGCGCATCCGGGCGCAGAACAGCTGCGCCATCGCGGCGTCCGCCTCGTCGATCTCCATTCGTGCGGCATCGAGCTCTGTCACAGCCGCTCCCCTCCCCTGATTCAAGGTCATTTGATTCAGTATACCATACATTGACGCGATGTGCATCTTTTTTCATCGTTTCGCGCCGGATTTTCACGCCGCTTTGTCCCCGATTTGCACTTTTTCCGCCTTTATGGTAAAATATTAAGACCTATAAGCGCAAGAGAAGGGGGGCGGGGCGCGTGGGGCGCGCGGCGAGATTTTTCATCTGGACGGCGATGGTGCTGGTGTTTTTGTGCGCGGTGCTCGCGGGCGCGCTGTACGTGATGTACCGCCTCGCCGCGCCGGACGTGCCGGAGGTGACGGCCACATTCGGCGGCGCGCAGCTGACGGGCGCGGGCTACACGTGGAAGACGCCGGTGCTCGGCGCGTGGTTTGAGCGCACGGACGAGACGGCGCCGGAACTTTCGCACCTCGGCGTGATCGGCACGGCCGTGCCGGAGGTCGTTGTGACGGGCGCTGACACGGCGCGCACACAGGTGTACAAAGACGGCGAGCAGGTGGCCTCGCTCGACGGCAGCGGCGCGCTGGCCCTGACGGAAAACGGCGACTACACGCTGCGCATCACGGCGCAGATCTCGCAGAAGCGTCAGACGGGCGGACACGGCTCTGTGGTGTTCGAGGCGTCGTTCACGCTGCGCGCGGCGCCGCAGATCACGCTGGAGCCGCGGACGGCCCGGCAGGGCGACGTCGTGGCCGTGCGCGTCGAGGGCATCCTGGACAGCAGCGTGCCCGCGATCGAAACAGAGCTGTGCGGCGCGCACTTTGCAAAGACGGAGACGGGCTATGTGGCCTTTCTCGGCGTGCACTACAACCGCGCGGGCGGCGACTGGCCGGTGACGGTGACGTGCGGCGGCACGGTGCAGGAGCTGACGGTGACGGTGACGGGCCGCGAGTTCGAGCGCGCCGACGAGACGGTTCCGGATTCGCTGCTCTCGTCCGCGGCGGCGTCGAACGCCGCTTTGAGGCAATTCAATGACGCGATGTACGGCGTGTACTACCTCTATGACAGCGAGCTGCACTTTACCGGCGCGTGGAGCTGGCCCGTCGCGACGGGCGGCGTGACGGTGCCGTACGGCGCGTATGTGTACGAAAACGGGTCGGACTCGGCGACGCGCCACACGGGCGTGGACATCTCGGTGAGCATCGGCACGCCCGTCACGGCGCCGGCCGCGGGCCGCGTGGTGTACGCGGGGTGGCTGGAGCGCACGGGCTGGACGCTCGTGATCGAGCACGGCGCGGGCATCAAGAGTTATCTGTTCCACCTCGGCGAGCTGACGTGCGCGAAGGGCGACACGGTGGCGAAGGGCGCTCAGGTGGGCGTTTCGGGCATCACGGGCTACAGCGCGAAGCCGCACGTGCACTTTGAAGTGCGCGTGGGCAATCAGAGCGCGGACCCGGCGCTGCTGGTGGACGGCACTTCGGCCGCCGTCCGCGCGGCGCGATGAGCAAGACGGAAGGAGTTTGACGTCATGGCAGACGAGAAACACGGCGCGCTGGCCGCGCCGGAGGCGCAGGCCCCTGCGCCGGGCAAACCGCCGAAAAAACCGCTGCGCGAGCGGTTCAAGGGCTGGCTGAACAGATTCGTCAGCTCGATGCAGCGCGCGGAAAACGACGCCGCCATCGTGGAGATGCGGCGCTCGACGGCGGGCGTGCCGCGCGGCGCGATGGTCAACGCGCTGGGCCAGATGCTGTACCGCGTCGGCCAGCAGACGGAGTACACGCTGCTTCAGGCGACGCGCTTTGTGCGGCGGTTCCTGCGCTGGAGCGTGTTCGGCGCGGCGCTGTTCGGCGGCGCGGTGCTGGGGGCCGTGCGGCGCTTCCTTTTGGGCGTGCGGCACGACCTGGCCGAGCCGTTCATCCGGCTGTTCGTGGGTCTCGCGAACGCGGCGCGCGCGGCGCGCACGGCGCGCGAGGAGGGCGACGCCGCGCCCAAGGCCGTGGGCCTCGCCTATGTGCGGCGCGGCGTACGCATCTATCACCGGCTGATATTTTCCTTTTTGAGTTATCTTTTGCCCGTCGCGGCGGCTGCGGCGTTCGTGTTCACGGTGGTGTCGCTGACGGGCACGGAGTTCTCGCTGGCGGTGGAGTACGAAGGGCATTTCATCGGCTACGTGGCGAACGAGACTGTGTGGGAGAACGCGCGGCGGCTCGTGACGAGCCGCATCATCGCGGCGGGGTCGGACGAGGAGTGGACGGCGCTGCCGACGTTTGAACTGGCGAGCGTGAATCCGGCGGCGCGCGCGGACGCGACGACGCTGGCGAACCGCATCGTCGAGACGAGCAGCGAACAGATCCAGGAGGCCGTGGGCATCTATGTGGACGACGACCTCGTAGGCGTGTGCGCCGAGGGCTACGCGCAGGTGCAAAACGACCTGGACGCGCGGCTGACGGCGGCGGCCGCGGCCGGCACCGAGGGAGCGCGGGCGGAGTACCTGCACAGCATCACCCTGGTGCCGGGGCTGTATTTCACGTCTTCGCTGACGGAGTACAGCGGCATCGTGGACAGGATGGAAGCCGCCGGACAGTTCCGGACGATGCTGATCCACACGGAGACATACATCGAGGCGGTCGAGTACGAGACCATCGAGCGCGAGACGGATGAACTGTACGAGGGCTCGCAGCGCACGGTGCAGCGCGGCGTCGCGGGGCAGAAGCAGGTGACGGCGGACATCGTGACGGTGGACGGCACGG
>CALXIU010000176.1 GCA_944388415.1 uncultured Ruthenibacterium sp.
GGGTTCTGTATTAAACGACGATCTATCTCGACTGTACGTTGCCGCACAGCTCCAGCCGCCTCCGGGAACGCGCAAGGGCACGCATGTGTTCCCATATGGGCGTTGCTTCCGGTAGGGTTTACACGGCCGCGCAAGTCACCAAGCGCGCCGGTGCGCTCTTACCGCACCTTTCCACCATCGCTCGTCCCCCGAAGGGGGCGGGCAGTCTCATCTCTGTTGCACTATCCCTGGGGTCACCCCCGGCTGCCGTTAGCAGTTACCGTTCCCTTGTGAAGCCCGGACTTTCCTCAGAGGGCTTTCGGCCCCCCGCCGCCGTATGTTTTGCTCGCGGAGCGTACTCACTATACCACAAAATGAGAAATTCTGCAAATTTTTTCTTGATTCATGCACAAATGCGGATTATAATATTGTTTGTATAGCGCACAGAGACAGTTGTGCGCGGAAAGGGGAAAGGGAAAATGTTCAAGAACGAATACCTCAAAAAAGTGTACGAGCAGGTCGAGGCGCGCAGCAAAGGCGAGTCCGAGTTCCTGCAGGCTGTCCGCGAAGTCCTCGAGAGCCTCGAGGTCTACGTTGAGAAGCACCCCGAGCTGGAGCAGTGGGGCATCCTCGAGCGCCTCGTTGAGCCTGAGCGCTTCGTCCAGTTCCGCGTCGCGTGGATGGACGACGCCGGCAAGGTGCAGGTCAACCGCGGCTACCGCGTGCAGTTCAACTCCGCCATCGGCCCGTACAAGGGCGGTCTGCGCCTGCATCCGAACGTGACGGCCTCCGTCATCAAGTTCCTCGGCTTTGAGCAGATCTTCAAGAACAGCCTCACCGGCCTGCCCATGGGCGGCGGCAAGGGCGGCTCTGACTTCGACCCGAAGGGCAAGTCCGACGCCGAAGTCATGCGCTTCTGCCAGAGCTTCATGACCGAGCTGTCCAAGCACATCGGCCAGTTCACCGACGTGCCCGCGGGCGACATCGGCGTCGGCGAGCGTGAGATCGGCTACATGTACGGCCAGTACAAGCGTCTGCGCAACTAGGTCACGGGCGTGCTCACCGGCAAGGGCCTGACCTACGGCGGCAGCCTCGCGCGCACGGAAGCTACCGGCTACGGCCTGTGCTACTTCACCGAGGAAGCGCTCAACTGCATGAAGAACGACAGCTTCAAGGGCAAGACGGTCGTCATCTCCGGCTCTGGCAACGTCGCCATCTACGCCACGCAGAAGGCCACCGAGCTGGGCGCGAAGGTCGTCGCCCTGTCCGACTCCACGGGCTACATCTACGACAAGGACGGCGTCAACCTCGACGTCGTGATGGACATCAAGCTGAAGCGCCGCGGCCGCATCTCCGAGTACGTCAACGAAGTTCCCACGGCTGAGTACCACGACGGCTGCTCCGGCATCTGGACGATCCCCTGCGACATCGCGCTGCCGTGCGCCACGCAGAACGAGATCGACGAGGAGAGCGCGAAGACGCTCGTCGCCAACGGCTGCAAGGTCGTCTGCGAGGGTGCGAACATGCCCTCCACGCCCGAGGCCATCAACGTCTATCTTGCCAACGGCGTTCTGTACGGCCCGGCCAAGGCGGCCAACGCCGGCGGCGTCGCCACCAGCGGCCTGGAGATGAGCCAGAACTCGCTGCGTCTGTCCTGGACGTTCGAGGAAGTCGATGCCCGCCTGAAGGACATCATGAAGAACATCTTCCACAACGCGTTCGACGCGTCCGTCGCGTGCGGTGTGGAGGGCAACCTGATGGTCGGCGCGAACGTCGCGGGCTTCATCAAGGTCGCCGACGCGATGCTCGCCGAGGGCGTTGCGTACTGATCCGTCATGTAAACGGCAAAGGCCGTCCCGCCGGGGCGGCCTTTTTCTGTCGGCAGAGGAGGGGAGAGCGTGATCCTGCGTTTTGAGGCCGCGCCGTCGGAGGACGGCTGGCTGCTGCGCGATGTGCTGCGCGCAAAGGGCGTTTCCGCGTCGCTGCTTACGCAGCTCAAACAGACGGACGGCATCCGCGTCGGCGGCGCGCCGATGCGCGCGAATGAGCGCGTGCGCGCGGGCGCGCTCATCGCGCTGACGCTTCCGGACGAAGAGCAGACGGACGTCGCGCCGCAGGACATCCCCGTCGCCATCGCGTACGAGTCCGCCCACGCCGCCGTGCTCGACAAACCCGCGGGCATGGCCGTCCACCCGACGCTCGGCTATCATGACGGCACGCTCGCAAACGCGTGGCTGGGCGAGCTGGCAAAGCGCGGCGGGACGGGCGTGTTCCGCCCGGTCAACCGGCTCGACCGCAACACCAGCGGCCTCGTGCTGTGCGCGAAGAACGTCTGGGCTGCGTCCGCGCTCGCGCACAGCGCGGAGAAGCTGTACCTCGCGCTCGTCGAGGGCGAGCTGCCGCCCGGCCCGGGCGCGATCGACGCGCCCATCGCGCGCAGCGACGGCTCCATCATCCGCCGCTGCGTGCGCGCAGACGGAAAGCCCAGCCGCACCGAGTACACAGTGCTGTGCGCCGCGAACGGCCACTCGCTCGCCGCGTGCGTTCCCGTCACCGGGCGCACGCACCAGATCCGCGTCCACTTCGCGTCCGCCGGCTGCCCGCTCGCGGGCGACGACCTCTACGGCGGAAGCCGCGCGCTGCTCGGCCGCCACGCGCTGCACTGTGCGAAACTGACCTTCCCTGAACCGGAGACAGGGGAGAGCATCGCCGTCTCCTCGCCGCTGCCCGCGGACATGCTGCGCGCGTGCGAGGCGCTCGGCATGGACGTCAAACAAATTTCACATTTATAAAATGACGAAATAACGTTAAAAAATGAATTTTTGCGCGGCGGCGCGCTTGCATGAAGACGATCTTTGTGACATAATAAAGTACATTGCGAACAAAGGAGGTGCACAGCGGGATGGATGCAGCGCAGGGACTGGAACAAAAGCGGCGGAGAGAGGGCTTCTGGCACTCGCTCGGCGTTTTGCTCTACGATGTCGGCTTTCAGGCGGAGTATATGGCCGTCCGTGCGTTCCGGCTCGTCAAGCGCCTCGTGCGCAGCTTCGGGCTGCTCGGCCTCGCGCTGCTGCACTTCGTGCGCGGGAACATCCGGCCGTTTTTGATGTCGCTCGGCAACGATCTCACGTCGCCGTTCCGGCAGGCGGTCAGCGGTTTCCGGAACATCGCCATCGTCACGCGCGCCGAGCGTGAGACGGGCGGGTCCGCCGTCAAGGCGGGGACAAGCTACTTCATGCGCGGCGTGCGCGTCTACAGCGGATTGATCCGGCGGTGGCTGTCATATCTCTTCCCGCTGGGCGCCGCCGCCGTGTTTGGCGTCGTCGTCTGGTCGGTGCTCGGCCAGAACTACGCCCTCGCCGTCGAGTACCGTGGCGAACTCGTCGGCTACATCGCCAACGAGACGGTCTATGAGGAGGCGCGTAAGTACGTCGAGGGCCGTATCCGCAACGCGGGCACGGAAGAGGAATGGACTGTTTCGCCGACGTTTACGGTCGCGGCGGTGCCCGCCGCCGCGATGCGCAGCGTCACGGAGCTGGCCGACCGCCTGATCGAGACGTCCGACGAGCAGATCCAGAACGCGTCCGGCGTGATCGTGGACGGCCTGCTGATCGGCGTCACGTCCGAGAGCGAGGCGCTTCAGCAGGAGCTGGACGCCGTGAAGGCGCCGTACGAGGACGCGTCGAACCCCAATCTTCGCGTCGAGTTCTGGCAGAACGTCGAGGTCGTCGACGGCCTGTACTTCACCAGCACGATCGAGCCGCTGAGCGACCTTCTCGCGAAGCTGCACGGTCAGGCGCCCGTCACGCTCGACGACGGTTCCGTCGTCAGCGTCAACATGCTGCGCGTCAAGCAGATCGTCCGCGAGACGGTGCAGGAGGTCCTCGAGTATCAGGAGCAGATCGTCGAGGATGCGACGGTCACGTGGGGCAAGCGCGAGATCGTCCAGCAGGGCTCCAACGGTTCGCGCGAGGCGATCTACGACGTCACCTACATGGACGGCGTCGAGATGACGCGCGAGTTCGTCGGCGAGCAGAACGTCGTGCCCGCCGTTGACGAGATCATGGTCATCGGCACGCAGACGATCAGCGGCACGGCCGGCGAGGCCGGAACGGGCGTCTTTATGTGGCCTGTCCCGGACTACACCTACCAGAGCCGCGGCTTCATGGGCACGTACCACCGCGGCCTCGACATCTGCGGCGCGTACGGCACATATATCTACGCGGCCGACAACGGCGTCGTCGAATTCGCGGGGTCCGACCCGAACGGCTACAACTGGTCGTACGGCAATTACGTGAAGATCGACCACGGCAACGGCTACTCGACGATCTACGCGCATTGCAGCGACCTCGCCGTCACCACCGGACAGTACGTCACGAAGGGCACGATCATCGCGTATATGGGCAGCACCGGGCGCTCGTCCGGCAACCACTGCCACTTTGAGATCCTGTTCAACGGACAATTGTGCGACCCGGCCAACTTCGTCACTGCGCCATAAATAACCATTTGAATTTAGATACCTTCCACAAAAACAAGGCCCCGCTGCGGGCCTTGTTTTCTTTTGAAAACAGTTGAAAAAGGCGCGCCTCTTGGGGATAATATAAAAGGTTATCTGCGTCTACCACTGCCTGTTTGAATCGAAGCATTTGAATCGGAGCAAAAGCAGCGGCGCCCGCACGGGCGCGCCCGGCCCTTGCGCGCAGCCGCGCGCCTCGCGGCCGCAAGCAGCAATTCAAAGGAGATTTGAGGATTTGGAAAAATTCGTTATTCGCGGCGGTAAGCCGCTTGTGGGCGAAGTCACCATCAGCGGCGCGAAGAACGCCGCCGTCGCCATCCTTCCCGCCACCATCCTCGCCGCCGACAAGTGTGTGATCGAGAACCTGCCCTGCATCAGCGACGTTGCCGCGTCCATCGACATTCTCACGGCGATGGGCGCCACTGTGCGCGTGATTGATAAACACACGCTGGAGGTCGACACCACGCATGTCACAAAAACCAGCGTCCCCGACGCGCTCTCCCGCGCGATGCGCGCGTCGTATTACTTCCTCGGCGCCCTGCTCGGCCGCTTCGGCAAGGCCACGGTCGCCATGCCCGGCGGCTGCAACCTCGGCCCGCGCCCCATCGACCAGCATCTCAAGGCGTTCACCACCTTCGGCGCGCAGGATTCCGTCGAGTACGGCATGATCAGCGTCGAGGCCAAGCGCCTGCGCGGCGGCGAGGTCTTCTTCGACACCGTCTCCGTCGGCGCGACGATCAACGCGATGCTCGCGGCCGTCATGGCCGAGGGGCTCACGGTTTTGGAGAACGTCGCCAAGGAGCCGCACATCGTCGACGTTGCGAACTTTCTCAACACGATGGGCGCCGACGTGCGCGGCGCGGGCACCGACGTCATCAAGATCCGCGGCGTCCGTTCGATGCACGGCGGCACATATTCCATCATCCCCGACCAGATCGAGGCGGGCACCTACATGGTCGCCGCAACGATGACAGGCGGCAACGTTCTGATCAAAAACGTCATTCCGAAGCACCTCGAGCCCATCACGTCGAAACTCGAAAAGGCGGGCGCAACGATCGAGGAGTTTGACGACGCCGTGCGCGTCTACCGCACCGGAGGCATCGACCCGCTCAACATCAAGACGATGCCGCACCCCGGCTTCCCGACTGATATGCAGCCGCTGATGACGGTGCTGCTCACGCGCGCCCGCGGCACGTCCATCGTCACCGAGGGCATCTGGGAGAACCGCTTCCGCTATGTGGACGAGCTTGTGCACATGGGCGCGAACATTCAGGTCGACGGCCGCGTCGCCGTCATTGAGGGCGTGCCCGAGCTGTTCCCCGCGCCGATGCGCGCGCCTGATCTGCGCGCGGGCGCGGCGCTCATCCTCGCGGCGCTGGCCGCGAACGGCACCAGCGAGGTGGACGACATCAGCCACGTCGAGCGCGGCTATGAGGACATCGTCGAGAAGCTGCAGGGCCTCGGCGCGGACATCCGCCGCGTCGGCAAACCCGAGCGCATGCTCGCGCAGGCGCTGTAAAAACACGCAAAGGAGCCTGAAAGGGCTCCTTCCAGCTTGTCGATTAGTTTCTCGCAGAAAAAGAGGAAAATGAAAAATGGCGTCTGGATTCCCGGGCATGTACCGGGAATCCAGACACCTTGACAGAAAAAACAGCCGATTTTGTGTGCGTAGTGCGCAAAATCGGGTGTTTTTTCGCCGGAAAAGGGTACCGGGGGAAACCAAAAAGCATCCCCCGCGCATCGCGCGGGTGGTGCGTTTGGTGTCCCTCAGAAGGCTGTCGAACTGGTTCGACAGCTTCAAGGAGCCTGAAAGGGCTCCTTTTTTCTGAGGAAGGAAAGCTATGGCACGGTTTACCACGTTATACTCCGGCTCGTCCGGCAACTGCGCGCTGTTCGAGGAGGACGGCCGCGCCCTGCTGATCGACATGGGCCGCTCTGCGCGCAGCACAAAGACGGCGCTCGCGTCACTGGGCGTCGAGCCGGACGCGCTCGGCGGTATTCTTGTCACGCATGAGCACTCCGACCACGTTGCGGGCCTGAACGTGTTTCTCAAGCACCACCGCGTGCCCGTCTACGCGTCCGAGAGAACGCTCGCGGAGCTGACGCGCCAGAATCTCGTGCCGGAGACGGCGGCGCTCATCCCGATCGACGGCGAGACGGTCGACATCGCGGGCTTCGGCGTCAGCGCGTTCCCCACGAGCCACGACGCCGTCGACTGCCACGGCTTCCGCATCGAGTCCGCGAAGGGGCGGACACTCGCCATCGCGACAGACCTCGGCTACGTGTCCGACGAGGTGATGGCGAATCTGTATCTCGCCGACGTCGTCGCGCTCGAGTCGAATTACGACGTCAACATGCTGATGACCGGAAAATACCCGTATTTTCTCAAGCGGCGCATCGCGTCGAAAAACGGTCATCTGTGCAACGAGGAGAGCGCCGCCGCCGTGACGAAACTCGTCACATCCGGCTGCAATCGCGTCCATCTGTGCCATCTGAGCAAGGAAAACAACCTGCCCGAGCTCGCGATGCAAAGCGTCCGCGTCGCGATGCTGGAGGCGGGCGTCGTGCCGGACTCCGACTGCGTCGTGCGCGCGGCGGAGCGCTTCGACATCTCGCCCGTCTGGTTTCTCTGACACACGGAAGGGGAGGGTCTCATGCAGTCCGTCACGCTCATCGCCGTCGGCAAGCTGAACGAGGCGTATTTTTCCGCCGCCGCGGCGGAATACCAGAAGCGCCTCGCGGCCTTCTGCCGCTTCCGGATGGTGGAGCTTCCCGAGGAGACGATCTCGGAGAAAAACGCCTCGGACGCCGTCATCTCAAAGGCGCTCGAGAAGGAGGGCGACGCCATCCTCGCCGCCGTCCCGAAGGGCGCGGCGCTCATCGCGCTGTGCATCGAGGGAAAACTGCTCTCCAGCGAGCAGCTCGCGGCGGAGTTTTCGCGCCGCGCCGTCGCCGGAAACGGGGACGTCGCGTTCGTCATCGGCTCGTCGCACGGTTTGTCGCCGCGCGTCAAATCAGCCGCCGCGCTGCGGCTGTCGATGAGTCCCATGACGTTCCCGCACAAGCTCGCGCGCGTGATGCTGCTCGAGCAGATCTACCGCGCGTTCTCCATCAACGCCGGGACGAAGTACCACAAATGACAGAGAGGGCCGCTGCGCATGCGCAGCGGCCCTCTTTGGTGATTCTCAGCGCCTGCGCCCGAACCTGCCGAGGCAGTACAGCGCGGCCGCCGCCGCGGCGGCGCGCGCCGCC
>CALXIU010000177.1 GCA_944388415.1 uncultured Ruthenibacterium sp.
CGTGCATGAAATACTCGAAGCGGGTCGCTGACGGCGCTGCCGTCAAGAAGGCGCTTGGGATCCCGGCGGACGCCGAGATCCAGCTTGCGGCGGACGTGACTGCCCGGACCGCAGCGCTGATGCAGAAAACCGACGCGCTGGAAAAGGCGCTGTCCGGCATCCCCGAAGCCGTGGAGGAGGCCGCACCGTACTGCCATGACGCTGTGATCCCCGCGATGGAGGCTGCGCGCGCCGAGGCGGACGCACTTGAGCGCATGGTAGACCGCGACACGTGGCCGATGCCCGATTACACCGATCTTCTGTTTTACGTTTGATCCCCCGCTCTTCCCGAAATGCCGCGCCGGATTTCCGGCGCGGCATTTCGGGTCTCCGGGCAAAAACAATTGCATCTTGATGCACGCGGCGTGCATATGCGTTCAAATCCGCCGGTCTCTCCCGCGCTGTACGCCCCGGCGCCGCTTTTCCGGCCCTGAGACAGCGCGGGCGCAGCCGTGGAAACGTGCTGCGCCTGCCGCCGGGATCCTGTGTGAAAAACAAAAAAAAGACGTCCGATCCGGACGTCTTTTTTGGTGCGAGGGACGAGACTTGAACTCGCATGGTAAAACCACACGCCCCTCAAACGTGCGCGTCTGCCGATTCCGCCACCCTCGCAAATCGACACAACGTTCTGTCATGTCGCGAGTAATATAATATCATGCACAGCAGAAAAAGTCAATACTTTTTTTCGCGTTCATTCGTTTTCCTCGTCGGATTCGGGCAGAGCCGTCACGCCGCGCAAGCGGCGCTGGATCTGGCGCGTGCGCACGCCGACGAGTTTTTCCAGTTCCGACCCGGCCTGTTCGATGCGCCTCTGCGTCTGCTCGAGCGCTTTGCCGAATGTGTCGAACTCCGACTTGACGCTGCCGAGAACGGCCCACACCTCGCCGGAGCGCTTCTGGATGGCCAGCGTGCGAAACCCCATTTGCAGACTGTTCAAAAGCGCGGCCATCGTCGTCGGGCCCGCGAGGACGATCTTGAACTCGGTTTGCAGCCGCTCTACCATGCCGCGGCGCACAAGCTCGGCGTACATCCCCTCGACAGGCACAAACATCACGCCGAACTCCGTCGTGTCAGGCACGCGAATATACTTGTCGTGGATGTCCTTTGCAAAGCCGCGCACGCGCTGCTCAAGCGCCCTGGCGGCAGATTCCACCTGCGCGGCGTCGGCGGCGTCGTACGCGTCGAGCAGCGCGGCGTACGCGTCCGCCGGGAATTTCGCGTCGATGGGCAGCCACACGGGCTCGCCGCCGTCGCCGGGCAGGCGCACGGCGTACTCGACGCGCTCCGCACTGCCCTTCACGGTGGCGACGTTCGCGGCATACTGCTCGGGCGAGAGGATCTGCTCGAGGATCGCGCCGAGCTGGACCTCGCCGAGGATGCCGCGCGTCTTGACGTTGCCGAGGACGCGCTTCAGATCGCCGACGCCGGTCGCGAGCGTCTGCATCTCGCCGAGGCCCTTGTACACCATCTCGAGCCGCTCGCTGACGAGGCTGAACGACTGGCGCAGCTTGTCGTCGAGCGTCTTTTGCAGCTTTTCGTCAACGGTGGCGCGCATCTCCTCGAGGCGGCGGCCGTTCTCGGTCTGGATGGCCGTCAGGCGCTGCTCCATCGTGGCGCGGATGTTCTCGAGCTTCTGCTCGCTCTCCACGGAGCCCGTCTGCATCCGGCGCTCGATCTGTGCGAACTGCTCCGCGACCGTGCGCTGTAACGCCGCCTGGCGCTGCGAGAGCTGGTCGGTCAGCTCGCGCAGGCGGACGTTCTGCACATCGGCCACCTGCCGGTAAGCGGCGGACTGCGTTTCGCTTGTCAGCTTGGCCATACCGTTGACAGTCTCCGTCAGCTCAGCGCGCATCCGGCGCAGTTCCTCGGTGAGCTGCTGCGTCTGTGCGCGCACGGCGTCGTCGACGCGCGCGGAGAGCGCCGTGTCAAGCTGCGACTGTGTGAGGCCGCTCTTGCGCAGCAGCGCGGCAGCGGCGAGGACGGCGGCAAGAACGGCGGCCGCCAGCGTTGCGTATTCGATCACCATAAAACCCTCTCATAAATTGGAATTTGAAAGACATATCATATATAGTATAAAAGATTCGGGCCGCGCGCGCAAGGCGCGGCGGAAAGGAGAAGACCGATATGAAGGACAGTAAAATCGCAGTTTTCGCGGGCGCCGCGCTCTGCGGGGCGTTTGCGCTCGGCGTGGGGCTCTCTCCCCTGCTCTCGCCGCCCGCGGGGTGCACGATGGAGGACCTGAACACCGCGGTGGCGGAGTGCGCCGCGCCCGCCGCTTCGTCCGGCGGGGAGAAGGTGGTGTACCTGACGTTTGACGACGGGCCGTCGCCGACAACAGAGGCGATCCTTGACATTCTGCGTGAGGAACATGTACCAGCGACGTTTTTCGTGACGGCGATGGAGTGCAACGAGAAGTATTTTCCGCTTTTGGAGCGCGAGCGCGACGAGGGGCACACCATCGCGCTGCACTCGTGCACACACGAGTACCGGACCATTTACGCAAACCCGGAGGCGTTCTGGGAGGACATCGAGCAGCTGCGCGCCACGCTCGAGGCACTGGGCTGCCCGCCGGCGAACATTCTGCGCTTTCCGGGCGGGAGCACGAACACCGTGAGCCGCAAATACGGAGGCAGCTCCATCATGGAGACGCTGCGCGCACAGGCGGGCGAAAAGGGGTACCGCTTTGCCGACTGGAACGTGTGCGCCGAGGACGCGGCGGGCGGACGGCTGAGCGCGCGCACTGTCTATGAGAACGTTGTGAACGGCGCGTCCGGCCACGACGAATGCATCGTGCTGATGCATGACACGAAGGCGACGAAGACGACCGCCGAGGCGCTGCCGGACATCATTGCGTGGTTTCGCGCCGCGGGGTACCGCTTCGCCGCGCTGAATGAGAACGAGATGTGAAGAAAGTGCAAATTTTGGCACAATTGCCCGCCGGTGATTGTAAATTGGGAAGAAGTGCGCTATACTTATTTCATCTGTTGACCGGCGGGAGGGGCGCGCGATGTTCGGCTATGTGCTGCCGCAAAAATCGGAACTGCGCGTCCGCGAGTGGGAGAGCTACCGCGCCTACTACTGCGGACTGTGCAAGGAGCTCAAGCGCGAGTACGGTTTTCTCTCCCGCTTTGCGCTGAACTACGATCTTGTGGTCCTGGCGCTGACGGCCGACAGCCTCGCCGGGGAGCGCGGACACGCGTGCGGCGAGCGGTGCATCGCCAATCCGCTTGCGAAGCGGCCTGTGTGCCAGCCGACAGGCGGGCTTGCGCTCGCGGCGGACGCGCTGGTCTTGACAGTCTACTACAAGCTGTGGGACGACGCGGCGGACGAGCGGGGCGCGAAGCGTCTCGCCGCGAAGGCCGCGATGGCGTGGGCCGGACGCCTGCGGGAAAAAGCCGCAACTCGGCATCCGGTGCTGGACGAGGCGCTGCGGCGCGAGACGGAGCGGCAGGCGGCGCTTGAGTCGCGCGGCTGTGCCGTGACGGACGAAGCAGCGGAACCCACCGCGCAGATGACGCGGGCGCTGTTCGCGGAGGCGGCGCCGCCCGGGACGGATGCGACGGCGCTGGAGCGGTTCGGATATTTTCTGGGAAAGATCCTGTATCTGCTCGACGCGGCAGAGGACTATGAAGAAGACCAGAAGAGCGGCAAGTACAATGTGCTGATACGCGCGGGATTCACAAAGGATGAGGCCGCGCGGCATGTACAGTTTGTCTGCCGCATGTGCGCCGGCGAGGCGAGCGTCTGGTATCAGAAGCTGGCGTTTCAGGCGCACAAGGGGATTTTGGACAATATTTTATATCTGGGCGTCCCGATGAGCATTTCATATGCGGGACACAAGCGGCCGAAGGGGCCGGAAAGGACGATAAAATGACAAAACAGCAGGCATACGCAACGCTCGGTCTGCGCGACGGCGCGGGCGAGGACGAGATCAAGGCGGCATACCGCGCGCTGGTGCAGCAGGCGCAGAAGGACGGCGGCGGCACGCCGTCCGAGGCGCGCATGAACGAGCTGAACGCCGCGTTCGACCTTTTGATGGGAAGCCTGCGCACGGACGGCAACATGGCGTCCGGCGCGGGGCAGGACAACCGCGCGCTGTTTGCGGAGATCCGGCAGATGATCCAGAGCGGCCAGGCCGACGCCGCCTTGCAGCGTCTGAACCGCGTGCCGGGCGGATCGGAGATCGCGGAGTGGAACTTCCTTGTGGGGAGCGCCTATTATTTCAAGGGCTGGGTGAACGAGGCTCTGCGCTATTTTGACGCGGCGTGCCGTCTGGACCCGTCCAACCGTGAGTACAGCGCCGCGCTGAACAATCTGCGCGCGAAGGCGGGCGGTTCAATGAACGGCAACCCGTTTTATGCCGGGGAAAACGGATACGGCCCGCAGGCCGTGACGTGCTCGTGCTGTGACATGTGCATGATGTGGATGTGCATGGACACGCTGTGCAGCTGTATGCGGGGCTGCTGAGATGCGCCGCAGTCAATCGTCGCGCCGGGTGGCGCTGGGCGGAATTTTCGGCGCGCTGGCGCTCGTCTCGCTGCTGATGGGGAGCGTCTTCCCTGCCGCCACGTTTGTTGCGCCCGCAGTCTCGGGGCTTCTCATCGTGCCTGTCGCGGTGGAATTCGGAATGCGCGCGGGAACGGCGGTGTACGCCGCGGTGTCGGTCCTATCGCTGATCCTTGTGCCGGACCGGGAAATGAGCCTGTTTTTCATTTTCCTGCTGGGGCACTATCCCCTGCTGAAGGTGTATCTTGAGCGGATGCGGGGCCGTGTGCTCCGCTTTGCCGCCAAGTTCGCCGTGTTCAATGTGTCGGTGCTGATCATCTACGGCCTGCTGCTGATCGTATTCCCTGTGCAGGCGCTGCTGGACGAGTTTTCCGGAACGGGACAGATCTTTCTCGCCGCACTCTGGTTCGCGGGCAATGTGACGTTCTTCATCTACGACGCTGCCGTCCGGAGGATCGTGGCGTATTATTGCGTCGCGCTGCGGCCGCGGTTGTTTCCGCTCTGAGGACCGCACCTCAATTACAGAAGCAAAAGGGACGGCCGTGCGGACAGCGCGGCTGTTTTTGTTTACAGGATGTGCATATACTGTGCGCCGGGAAGTGGTATAATAGAGAAACAACCAGGCGGCGCGTCCGCCTTTTGAGCCGGAGGATGCTATGGAACTGCGAGGAAGCGTGAAAGCGCGGAATTTTACAAGGAGACTGTTGTTCGACGGCGGCGAGCACGCGCTGCCCTACCCCGTCGCGCCGCAA
>CALXIU010000178.1 GCA_944388415.1 uncultured Ruthenibacterium sp.
GCTTGCTCATTTACACGCTCCCCTCAAAGGGGAGCTTTTTTAACATGCGCTTGCTTCCCTTTGGTTCCGTCCCCTGCTGCTTACTCATTTACACGCTCCCCTCAAAGGGGAGCTTTTTTAACATGCGCTTATTGCCCTTTGTCACCGTCCCCTGCTTTTTTGACAGGGGTCCCTGACCCTTTGTCACCGTCCCCTGCTGCTTATCAAAAAACTGCGTTCCCTGATTCACAAGGGGACGCAGTTTTTGCTTGTCGATAACCCTTAAAATGTGCGCATCTTGCCTCCCCTTGAGGGGAGGTGCCGAGCAGATGCGAGGCGGAGGGGTGGCTGCAGGGGGTGATCGTTTGCAGCTGACTTCGAAGCGCTTCTTTCTCATTGATAAAAAACTGAAAAAGTGTGTGCCAAGCTCTACGCCCATGCAATTCACCCCTCCGGGTTCGCTTTCGCTCACCCACCTCAGTCTCCGCGCTAAGAGCCGCCGCTTGCGCGGCGGTTGCGCTCCGACACGCGCCTGCGGGCGCAGCCCTCAATGGGGAGGCCGTGGCTGCTGGGGGACGTTTTTTCTCCCCTCCCGCCGGGGACGGCTGCAAAGGGCGACCCGCGCCTGTTAAAAAACCGCATGTAAAACGGCCGCCCCGATTGGGGCGGCCGTTTGGGTGCTTGGAAAATTACTCCTCGACGGGAGGTTTGCCGAACTGGCAGTCGTTGTTGCCGGAACCGGAGGTCCACATCTCGAGCATGTTGAACGCGTCGTTGAAGTCCATGAGCCAGCCGTTGCGGGCGACGTCAAAGTTGCCTTCCTTGCGGTCGTTCAGGAACACGTTCCACTCCATCTCGGAGATCTGCATGTCGATGCCCACGGCGGCGTAGTCAGCCTGCATGGCGACGGCCACGTCGACGTTGGAGCCCGGCGTGTTGACCAGATAGGTGAAGCTCAGCGGGGTCTCGGAGGACAGCATGCCGTTCTCGTCGAAGACGTAGCCGATGGACTCCATCATCTCGATGCCCTTGGCGACGTTGTCCTCAAAGGCCTCGGCGGACGGATCGAAGTAATCCTTGTTCTTGAACTCGTTGCCATTGCCATCGAGGCAGCCGGCCGGGATGAAGGAGCCGGCGGGCACCTGATCGGCCTGGCCGATGTTGGTGACGATGTAGTCACGGTCGACGAACAGCGCCAGAGCCTTGCGCAGCGTGGCGGCCTCGGCCGGAGTCATGCCGTCGAACATCGAGCTGTTGACGTTGAAGGACACATAGTAGGTGCCCAGCGTGCCGATGACGTGGTACTCGGGGTTGCCTTCCATGTTGGCGATCTCAGCCGTGGGAACGCCGTCAGCGAAGTCCAGGTCGCCCGCGTTGTAGGCGGCGAAGGTGGCGGACTCGTCGCTGGAGAGCATCAGCTCCTGCTTCTCGATCTTCACCTCGTCGGCGCGGTGATAGTTCGGGTTCTTCTCATACGTCATGGAGCTGTTGTGGTTCCAGCCGGTCAGGACATACGCGCCGTTGCAGACGAAGTTCTCGCCCGGCTCCAGCGCCCACGCGCCGGGGTTCGTGCCGTCGGGATCAGCCGCCTCGACGGAAGCCTGGTGCACGGGGAAGAAGGTCGGGAACGCGCACAGGTCGAGGAAGTACGCGCACGGATTCTCGAGCTCGACGGTCAGCGTCTTGCCGTCCTCGGAAGCGGTCACGGCCAGCGTGGCGTCCGGGTTGACCCGGTTGCCTTCCTCGTCCATCTCGGTCACCTCGGCATAGCCCTTGATCGGGGCGAACATGTAGCCGTAGTCAGACGCGGTCAGAGGATCGGCGGCGCGGTTCCAGGAGTACACGAAGTCGTTCGCGTCCAGGGGATCGCCGTTGGACCACTTCAGGTCGTCCAGCAGAGTGAAGGTGTAGGTCATGCCGTCCTCGGAGACCGTGTAATCGGAAACCAGATCGGGGACCTGCTCCTGGTCGGCGTTGTAGGTGAACAGGCCGGCGAAGGAGTTGATGGCCAGGATGGCGCCGTCGACAGTGCTGTTCAGCGCCGGATCGAGCTTAGCGGGCTCAGAGGCCAGATACATGCGCAGCGTCGTGTTGTCGGCGTCCGCGGCGGTGTTGTTCAGCTCGGCGAACATGAAGTACTTGTAGCCGAACGGCGTCCAGTAGACGTTCGTCAGGTAGTCCTTCTGCAGATAGATGTCCGTGTAGAAGTACAGGGGCATCAGAGCGCCGGTGTCCATCAGAATGTCCTCCGCCTGATGCATCAGCTCGGCGCGCTCGGCCGTGTCGGTGCAGGTGCGGATCTGATCGATCAGGTCGTCATAGACGTCCCACCCGTTGACGGGATCGATCACGTCTTCTTCCACCTGCGCAGTAGAGGAAGAAGACGGGGTGCTGGAAGACGAGGAAGTCGAGCCGCAAGCGACAAGACCCACGCACATGACCAGCGCCAGAAGAAGTGCGGTCAGCTTTTTCATGGAAATACCTCCATAGATTATTTTGGGCGTCCGCCCAATATTTCAAATCGCGACCGGAATGTTCCGGGCCGGGATCTGCCAAAAGAGATGCGCCGGAACTTATTTGTTCCAGCAGGCCACCATGTGGCCGTTGCCGCGGTCGGTCAGCTGCGGACGCTGGGCCGCGCACTGTTCGGTGGCGTAGCGGCAGCGCGTGCGGAACGGGCAGCCGGACGGCATCTTCAGCGGGCTGGGCACGTCGCCCTCCAGCACGATGCGCTTGCGCGAGCGCGCGGTCTTCGGGTCCGGCATCGGCACCGCAGACAGGAGCGACTGCGTGTACGGGTGGATGGGGTTGTTCATCAACTCATCGGCCTCGGCCATCTCCATCATCTTGCCGAGGTACATCACGGCGATGCGGTCGGAGATGTGGTTGACGACCAGCAGGTCGTGCGCGATGAACAGGTACGCCACGCCCAGCTTGTGCTGCAAATCCTCGAACATGTTGACGACCTGCGCTTGAATGGACACGTCGAGCGCGGAGACCGGCTCGTCGCAGACGATGAAGCGCGGATCGACCGCGAGCGCGCGGGCGATGCCAATGCGCTGGCGCTGGCCGCCGGAGAACTCGTGCGCGTAGCGGGTGGCGTGCTCGGCGTTCAGGCCGACCAGCTCCATCAGGCTCAGCACCTTCTCGCGGCGCTCAGCCTTCGTGGAGTACAGCTTGTGCACGTCGAGCGGCTCGCCGATGATGTCCTCGACCGTCATGCGCGGGTTCAGCGAGGAATACGGGTCCTGAAACACCATCTGCATCTGCTTGCGGTACGGCAGCATGTTGACGGTCTTGACCTTGCCCTTCACGGGGTTGCCCTTGTCGTCGACGCGGGGCGCGCCGTTTTCGTCGAGGTCGCCCGCGTCGTAGATGACTTCGCCGTTGTATTTGATGCGCCCGCCGGTGGGCTGGTACAGCTGAAGCAGGCTGCGCCCGACGGTGGTCTTGCCGCAGCCGGACTCGCCCACGAGGCCCAGCGTCTCGCCGGGGCGGATGGCGAAGGACACGTCGTCGACTGCCTTCAGCGGCGTGGTGGAGACAAAGCCGGTGCGGACGGGGAAATACTGCTTGAGGTGCTCGACCTCAACGAGATACTCGCTGCTCATTGCTCTGCTCCTCCTTCCTCGGCGACGGGGTCAAAGACCCATTCGCCGGACTGATTTTTCACCCAGCCGGTGGCGGCCTGAATGGCGCCGGCGCTCTCGCCCGCGGCGGCGCGCTGTTCGGCCTCGTCCTTGAGCGCGAGGTCGTTCAGCCAGCATGCGGCGCGGTGGTCGGCGCCCACCTGGCGCTCGACGGGCACGTGGTCCAGACAGACCTTCATGGCCCTGTCGCACCGGGCGCAGAACGCGCAGCCGGCCGGCATGTTGAGCAGGTTGATGGGGTTGCCCGCGATGGGCACGAGGCGCTCCTTCATGCGCTCGACGCTGGGGATGGAGCGCAGCAGGCCCTTCGTGTACTCGTGGCGGGGATTGTAGAAGATCTCGTCGGCCGTGCCGCGCTCGCAGACGCGGCCGCCGTACATGACGATGATCTCGTCGCACATCGTGGCGATGACGCCCAGATCGTGCGTGACCATGATGATGGCCATGCCGAGCTTCTTTTGCAGATCCTGCATCAGCTCGAGGATCTGCGCCTGGATCGTCACGTCGAGGGCCGTCGTCGGCTCGTCGGCGATCAGGATGTCCGGCTCGCACGCGAGGGCCATCGCGATCATGACGCGCTGGCGCATGCCGCCCGACAGCTCGTACGGGTACTGCTTGACGCGCTTCGCCGGCTCGTTGACGCCGACGAGCGTCAGCATCTCGATGGCGCGGGCCTTCGCCTCGGCGCGCGTCTTGTTCGTGTGCAGGCGGATGGCCTCCTCCAGCTGGTTGCCGATGGTGAACACGGGGTTCAGGCTGGTCATCGGGTCCTGGAAGATGATGGAGCAGCACTTGCCGCGGAAGCCGGACATCTGGCGGGAATTCCACTTCGTGATGTCCTCACCGTTGTACTCGACGCTGCCGCCCGCGATGCGGCCGTTGTCGGCCAGAATTTGCATGATGGAGTAGGCGGTGACGCTCTTGCCGGAGCCGGACTCGCCCACGATGCCCAGCACCTTGCCGCGGTCGAGGTTGAACGACACGCCGTTGACGGCGTGGACCTCACCGTTGTCGGTCGTGAAGGAGGTGCGCAGGTCTTTGACGGATAACAGATGTTCGCTCATATTGCCATTACCTCCTCAGCTTGGGATCGAATGCGTCGCGCAGGCCGTCGCCGAGCAGGTTCAGCGACAGGACGATCAGACAGATCATCAGGGCCGGGAACACGAGCTGGAAGGGATACGACTGGAGCGCGCTGCGCGCCTCGTTCGCGAGGCTGCCGAGCGACGGCATCGGCTGAGAAACGCCGAGGCCCAAAAAGCTCAGGTAGCTCTCGGTGAAGATGGCGGACGGCACCTGAAGCGCCACCGAGATGATGATGACAGACAGGCAGTTCGGCAGGATGTGGCGGCGCAGGATGCGGCCGGGCTTCGTGCCGATCGTGCGGGCCGCGAGGACGTACTCGTTCTCCTTGATCGTGAGGATCTGGCCGCGCACGAGGCGCGCCATGCCCACCCAGTACAAGAGGCCGAACACGATGAACAGCGACAGCATGTTCGTGCCGAGGGACGCGAATATGGTGCCTGAGATGGCGTTTCCGAGCGTCTCACGCAGGACGACTGACAGCAAGATGACCATCAGAAGGTCCGGCAGCGAGTAGATGATGTCGCATATTCGCATCATCACAAGGTCGACCTTGCCTCCGGCGTAACCGGCGACAGCGCCGTACACGACGCCGATGATCATGACGAGGATGCTGGCGAACAGGCCGACGGTGAGCGACACGCGCGTGCCGTACAGCACGCGGGCGAAGTAGTCGCGGCAGAGCTTGTCCGTTCCGAAGATGTGCGGGAACAGCTTCTCGCCCGTCTTTTCCATATAGGCCATCTCGTTCTCGGAATACGTGAACGGCGCGAGGTTCGCGGCCGTCTTGTCGCGCTTGCCGTCGACTTTCAGAATCTCGTCGTAGCCATAGGGGATGACCATCGGCGCGATGATGATGGTGAGGATGAGCACGACCAGAATGATGATCGCGCCGACCGCGAGCGGGTTGCGCATGAGCTTCTTCATGCCGTCGCGGAAGAAGGTGGTGGATTCGCTCATGACCTCCTGCTGACTTTTCTCGGCATCGGAGGCGGGAGCAAACTTCGCCAGATCGATCTGGCTGCTGAGCAGATGCTTTTTCAGGGGTTTGTTCATAAGTCCGTCTCCTTAGTCGAATGTGATGCGCGGGTCGATGATCTTGTACACGATGTCCGTGATGAGGTTCGCCGTGACCATCAGGATGGCGAGGAAGATCGTGACGCCCATGATGAGCGGGTAGTCGCGGTTGGTGATGGACGTGACGAAGTACGAGCCCAGACCGCCGGTGGAGAAAATGGTCTCGACGACCATGGAGCCGGTGATGATGAACGCGATCATCGGGCCGACGTACGTGACGACCGGGATGAGCGCATTGCGCAGCGCGTGCTTGAAGATGACCTTATAGCTCGCGACGCCCTTGGCGCGCGCGGTGCGGATATAGTCCTGATTCAGCGCGTCGAGCATGCTCGTCTTCGTCAGGCGCGTGATATACGCCATCGGGTACATGCACAGCGAGATGACGGGCAGCACGTAGCTCTGGTTCGTGGCCGACCACGCGGGCACAAGCTTGAGCTGGATGGAGAACACCAAAAGCAGCAGCGTCGCGAGGACGAAGCTCGGCACGGACGTGGCGAGCGTGGTGAAGAACACGACGATGCGGTCGATCAGCTTGCCGCGGTTGAGCGCCGCCACGGAGCCGAGCACAAGGCCGCAGACGATGGCCACGGCCGCCGCCGACAGGCCCAGCTTCGCGCTGACCTGCATACCGGTGGTGATGGTCTCGAACACATCGCGCCCCGTCTTGAGGCTGACGCCGAAGTCGTGGTGGAAGATCAGCTGGCGCATGTAGTTCAGGTACTGCACCGGGACGGGCTGATCGAGGCCGTAGCGGGCCTCGAGCGCCGCCATAACGGCGGGCGACAGCGCCTTCTCCGAGCTGAACGGGCCACCGGGGATGGTGTACATCGAGAAGAAGGTGATGGCGCTGACGATGAGGATGGTGAGCAGCGCCAACAGTACACGCTTCACCACGTATTTTGCCATAAGATCACTCCTTAACCTGATCGGACGCCGCCGCGCGCTCGAGAGCGGGACGTGCCGCCTGTGACATGCTGTGAACCGGCCGTCTCTTTTGCGAACACCACTGTGCGCACAGCGCGGACAGATGAAGCAACAAAAAAACGCGCCGCACCCCTGCGGGGCAGCCGCCGGTGCGCGAATTGCCGTACTTTGCACGGCGTTCACGCGCCCGCGCGCCCGCAAAAGGCTGGACACGCTGCAACAGCTTATAAAATTTCTTATAATTTTAACGCATTTCACACAGTTTGTCAATTTGCAGACAAGAGATCCGCAAAAATTCATCCCTTTATCAGAATGCCGCGCCGAAGTTTTCGCGCTATTTATACATTATCATGAAAAACGCATCTTTTGTCCGCAAAAAACTGGAAAATTTCTCCGCTCGGAGGAATTTTCCCTGCTGCGGGGCAGATCGACTTGCATGTTGACTTGCATTTTTTGCAAAAGCATCGCGGAAATGCGCCGCCCTGCACCATGCGAACAAGAGAAAATCCCCACGATACCATCAAAAAACGGCGATGTATCGTGGGGCTTTCTGGTGGGCCAGGCAAGATTTGAACTCGCGACACTCCGGGTATGAGCCGGACGTTCTGACCACTGAACTACTGGCCCGCAATCTGCGGTCCTTTTATTATACCGCAAACGGCGCGAAAAGAAAAGAGCAAATTCCGGCGCGGCGGCGAAAGGCGGCGGCAAAAAACGGAAAACGCCCCGCAGAGAGGGGTTTCTCCGCGGGGCGCTGTCATTCATCCGAACAGCAGCCGGACGGCGCCGCCGGCGGCGTTTTGGATCGCCATCCCGTACAGCTGCAGCCCGTCTGCCGCGCCAAACGCTCTGAGGTAGAGGGCTCCGCCGATGAGCGCAAGCGCCGCGGCAAAAAGGAGCTGCGTGGCGAAGCACCGCCTTCGGTCGGCCCCGGCGAGGCCGAGCGAGGCATAGTGGAGCAGCCACACCGCCGTCAGCACGCTGTCCACAAACACCGTAGGGCCAAACGCCGCCAGAAGCAGCCCGGCGTCCGCGTCCGCGCGCGCACGCAGCAGAACGGCCGCGCACAACACGGCGCACAGCGCCAGCATCGCCACCTGCACGATGACGTACGCCAGCGAATACCCCGCCCAGATGTCATCCACGAACGGGTGAAGGAACGCCATCACCAGCGCGATGACAAACGCGGCAAGCCAAAAGACCTTCGCCACACCGCCCCAGAGCGCCAGATCGGCCGGGATCGCGCTGACGAGCCAGAGCAGCCCGATCACCGGCAGCGCCATGATCTGGAGGCCCAGCAGTTCGCTGACGTCCTGCTCTTCGTCCAGAAATATCATGCCGAGAAACA